>JAEENW010000085.1 GCA_016283945.1 Bacillota bacterium | reverse complement strand
TGCATAGCCTTCAACGTCACCTCCCGCGAGCAGGTCATCCTCAACACCTGGTACGGCGGCGAGATGAAGAAGGGCATGTTCTCCATGATGAACTACTACCTGCCGCTCCAGGGCATCGCCTCGATGCACTGCTCCGCCAACGCGGACATGAACGGCGAGAACAGCGCCATCTTCTTCGGACTCTCCGGAACCGGCAAGACCACCCTTTCCACCGACCCGAAGAGACTCCTCATCGGAGACGACGAGCACGGCTGGGACGACAACGGCATCTTCAACTTCGAGGGCGGCTGCTACGCCAAGGTCATCAACCTCGATAAGGATTCCGAGCCCGACATCTACAACGCCATCAGAAGAGACGCCCTCCTCGAGAACGTCACCGTCGACGCGACCGGAAAGATCGATTTCGCCGACAAGAGCGTTACCGAGAACACCAGAGTCTCCTATCCGATCGAGCACATCGAGAACATCGTCAAGAAGGTCCGCCCGACCTGCGCCGGCCCCGCCGCCCAGAACGTGATCTTCCTGTCGGCTGACGCCTTCGGCGTTCTGCCCCCGGTCTCCATCCTGACCCCGGAGCAGACTCAGTACTACTTCCTCTCTGGCTTCACTGCCAAGCTGGCCGGCACCGAGAGAGGCATCACTGAGCCGACCCCGACCTTCTCCGCCTGCTTCGGACAGGCCTTCCTCGAGCTGCACCCGACCAAGTACGGCGAGGAGCTCGTAAAGAGAATGCAGCAGAGCGGCGCCAAGGCCTACCTGGTCAACACCGGCTGGAACGGCACCGGCAAGCGCATCTCCATCAAGGATACCAGAGGCATCATCGACGCGATCCTCGGCGGAGCCATCAAGACCGCTCCGACCAAGAAGATCCCGTACTTCGATTTCGAGGTGCCGACCGAGCTGCCCGGAGTCGATCCCGCCATCCTCGACCCGAGGGATACCTACAAGGATCCCGCCGAGTGGGAAGAGAAGGCCAAGGACCTCTCCTCCAGGTTCATCAAGAACTTCGTCAAGTACACCACCAATGACGCCGGCAAGGCCCTCGTAGCCGCCGGTCCGAAGCTCTAGGACCCGGCCGCCCGCTAAACGGGACAGCTCCGCAGGCTGTCTGCTCTGCGGAAACACAGCTATTCAAAAGGCGCTCCGAATCATCGGAGCGCCTTTGCTTTTGTCTTTGCTGCCGCGATATTGCCGCGCTTTGGGGCCTCACAGCTTCCCGTACTTTACGAGGTGGCTGTAGAGCGCGCCTATGAGGTTGGAGTCGTTGTTGAACCTGCAGGCGACTATCTTCGGCTCGCGCTGCTGCGGGTTCTTCGCGTGCTCGAAGATGTAATGGCAGGCGGCCTGAATGCCGGGCACCACGCAGGGCTGTTCGGAGATCCCGCCGCCTATGCAGAAGAGGTCGGGATCTACGATGGACTGCAGGGAGTAGCACTGGCAGGCGACGTGGAAGAAGAAATCGTCGAATAGCTTCACTATCTTCTCTTCGCCGGCGTAGTAGAGCTCAAAGAGCTCCTCTCCGCTCATCGGCCCGGTCCTTCCGAGCAGGGCGGAGGCTTTTTTCGTGAGGGCCCTGGTCGACCACTCGTAGCCCATGATGCGGTAGTCGTCCTTCTTTAGGACCGAGGGGAGGTAGCTGAACTCGCCGGCTATGTTGCGCGCGCCGCGCAGGGCCTTGTGATCGATGATGACGCAGCCCGCGATGGCTGTTCCGAAGCCGAGCACGACGCAGTTCGGTACGTCCTTCGCCGCGCCCACCCAGGTCTCGGCGAGCCCCGCGGCCTTGCCGTCGTTCTCCACGGAGACGGGGATGCCGCCGCAGAGCTCTGAGATCTCGCTCACTATGTCGCGGCGGTACATGCAGCTCAGGGTGACGTTCTCGAGTATAACTCCCGTCTCCACGTCGACGGCCGAGGGGACGCTCAGGGCTATGCCTTCGATCCCGCGGCTCCCGAAGCGTTCGTAGATCCCGCGAATGAGCGCGAGGAACTCGTCCCTGCTGCTGTTGCGGCTGGGGAGCTTGTCCTTTTCTAGTATGTTCGCGCCGCCGTCGAGCAGGCCGAACTTCGTGAAGGTCCCGCCTATGTCTATCGCGAGATAGAGTTTTTCGCCGCTCTCCGCCATTTACAGCTTCCCGTACCTCACGAGGTGGCTGTAGAGCGCGCCTATGAGGTTGGAGTCGTTGTTGAACTTGCAGGCGACGATCTGCGGCTCGTGCTGCTGCGGATTCCTCGCGTGCTCGAAGATGTAGTGGCAGGCGTCCTGGATGCCGGGAACCACGCAGGGCTGCTCGGAGATCCCTCCGCCTATGCAGAAGAGGTCGGGGTCGACCACGGACTGCAGGGAGTAGCACTGGCAGGCGACCTGGAAGAAGAACTCGTCGAAGAGCTTTACGATCTTCTCCTCGCCCCTGTAGTAGAGCTCGAAGACCTCCTCGCCGCTCATCTCCTCGCGCCCCATGAGGGCCGCCGCCTTGCGGACGAGGCCTCTGGTGGACCACTCCACGCCGAATATGCCGTAGTTGTCCTTCTCGAGCGTGGAGGGCATGTAGCTGAACTCTCCCGCGATCATGTTGTTGCCGCGCAGGGCCTTGTGATCGAGTATGACGCAGCCCGCGATGGCGGTGCCGAAGCCAAGCACGACGCAGTTCGGGACGTCCTTGGCCGCGCCTATCCAGGTCTCGGCCAGTCCGGCGGCCTTGCCGTCGTTCTCGACCGAGGTGGGAACGCCGCCGCAGAGCTCGGAGACCTCCTGCACGATGTTGCGGCCGACCATGCACTTGAGCGCGCTCCTCGCGAGGATCACGCCGCTGTCCACGTCCACGCCTCCGGTCACGCTGAGGGCTATACCCTCGATGCCGCGGTCCTTGAAGCTGTCGTAGATGCCCCTGACGAGGGCTCTGAAGCCGTCGTAGTCCCTGTTGCAGCTCTCGGCCTTGCCCTTTTCGATGATGTTTCCTTCGCCGTCGAGCAGCCCGTACTTGGTGAAGGTGCCGCCCACGTCTATAACGAGATACATGGTGTTTCCTCCTGCGCAGAAGCGCTTCTAACGTCGGTTCCCCGGGCGCGGGCGCGTCAGCCCGCCTGTCCTTGGGCCCTCCTGCACTACTCTTCGTTCAGCACACCGCCGCGGGAGGCGATGACGTCCCTGTAGCGGTAGAAGCTGTCCTTTCTGATCCTCTCGTAGCTGCCGTTGCCCTCGTCGTCCAGATCGACGTAGATGAAGCCGTAGCGCTTGGACATCTGCCTCGTGGACTCGGAGATGAGGTCTATGCAGCCCCACCAGGTGTAGCCCATGAGATCGACACCGTCTATGTTGATCGCGTCGCTCATGGCGCGGACGTGCTCGTCCAGGTAGTCGGCCCTGTAGGGGTCGTGAATATGGCCGTCTTCTGCGACCGTATCCCTTGCGCCGAGACCGTTCTCCACGATGAAGAGGGGCACCCTGTAGCGGTCGTAGAGCTCGACGAGCGAGTACCTGAGGCCGGCGGCGTCGGTCTGCCATCCCCACTCGCTCGAGGGCAGGTAGGGGTTCTTGACTCCGTTGACCGTGTTGCCCGGAGCCATGTCGAGGCCCGAGGTGTCGGCGGCCATGCAGGAGGTCATGTAGTAGCTGAAGGACACGAAGTCCACGGTCCCCTCGCGGAGTATCCTCGCGTCGTCGGGCCCGATGACGAGCTTTATGCCCTTGTTCTCCATCTCCTTGAGCAGGTACTTGGGATAGTATCCGAAGACCTGGATGTCCACGTACCTGTAGATGCTGCGCATGCGCTTCTGGGTCGCGAGGTTGTCCTCGGGCTTGGGGGTGAAGGGGTAGAAGAGCAGCTTGGTCATCATGCAGCCGATCTTCGACTCCGGCCACATCTCGCGGCACATCTTCACAGCGAGCGCGGAGGCTATCATCTGGTGGTGCATGGCCTGGTAGACCGCGGTCTCGAAGGGAACGTCGGTGAACATGTCCTCGATGAGCCCGCCGCTCGTGATCGGGTGGCGCAGCATGGCGTCGACCTCGTTGAAGGTGAGCCAGTACTTGACCTGGTCGCCGAAGCGCTCGAAGCAGACCTTCGCGTACTTCATGAAGAGATCCACGGCCTTCCTCGAGTACCAGCCCCTGTACCTCTGCACGAGGGCGAGGGGAGGATCGTAGTGGGAGAGGGTGACGAGCGGCTCTATGCCGTACTTCCTGCACTCGTCGAACACGCTCCTGTAGAAGGCGATGCCGGCCTCGTTGGGCTCTTCGTCCTCGGGGTCGGTGAAGATCCTGCTCCAGCAGATGGACATCCTGTAGATCTTGAAGCCCATCTCGGCGAAGAGTTTTATGTCCTCTTTATACCTGTGATAGAAGTCGATCCCGTGCCTCTTGGGATAGTTGGCTTCCGGGCCCGCCTTGAGCGCCTCCTCGAGGTCCTTCGAGGAGTAGGCGAACTGGGCGGTGAAGTTGGCGATGCCAACGTTCCTGTAGGGAAGGCAGTCCTCGATGGTCATTCCCTTGCCGTCCTCGTTCCAGGCTCCCTCGATCTGGTTCGCGGCGGTGGCGCCGCCCCAGAGGAAGTCCTCAGGGAAGCTTACGGGTACTTCGTTTTTGTACATAATAATTCCTCCTGTGGATTGTTCGCTGCTAACATACGCATTATATCACACGCTGTGATAAAATGTATAAAAAGTGCCGCCCGGCGGCAGGAGGGATCCCATGAAATACGTGAATCAGCTCGACTATCCCTATGTAGTTTACCAGACGAATACCGACGACCCGACGGACCTGCGGCGCAGCCACGGGACCTTCGCCATGAGCGGCTGCGGCCTGGCCTCCGCGGTCATGGTCGCCGACAGGCTGCTCGAGGGCTGCGGCTTCGGCGTCTTCGACGCGGTGGCTCTCTCCTATGAGAGCGGCGCGAATCACGCCATAGGCACCGATTACGCGGTATACGCTCCGGCCTTCGCCGAAAAACTCGGCCTCGAGTTCAGGGAGACGAACGACACTGACGAGGTCAGGAACTGCCTGCGGACGGGAGGCGCCGTAGTCGCGCTCTCCACCGGCGACAGGCCGGACGGCCACGTCGGCCTCTTCACCCACGGCGCGCATTTCATAACCCTGGTATACGAGCTGCGGGACGGAAGAGTAGCCATACTCGATCCCTCGCTGAAGGCTGGAAAGTACGACGAGGAGGGCAGGAAGGGCAGGGCGCAGGTGGACGGGCATCTGGTCTACGCCGCGCTCGAGGACGTCCTCGGGGATTTCGACGTCGAGACGAACCTGAAGCGCGGCTCCGCGGAGACGACGGCGTTCTGGTGCTTCTGGAAGAAGATATAGCGAGGAGGAGAACATGAAGATAGGAGCTATAACTGTTGGCCAGGCTCCGCGCGTGGACGTCACCGCGGACATAATGGACATACTGGGGCCCAAGGTGGAGCTGCTCGAAAGGGGCGGGCTCGACGGGCTCAGCCGCGAGGAGATCGAGCAGTTCAAGCCTGAGCCGGGCGACTACATCCTGGTCTCGAGGCTGGTCGACGGGAGCTCGGTCACCTTCGCCGAGAAGTACATCATAGGCCGCCTTCAGAAGGCCATAGACGCCCTCGAGGCCGAGGGGGTCACGCTCATCATGGTCTTCTGCACGGGCGAGTTCCCCGCGGAGCTGCGCTCGAACGTGCCCATGATCTTCCCGGGCGACGTCATAGAGCGCATCGCGCCCATGCTCACGAACAGGTCGAGCATAATCGCGGTGACCCCGTCGCCTCTGCAGATAGAGCAGAGCCAGGCCAAGTGGCTCAAATACGTGGACAAGTGCGTCAGCGTGTCTGTCTCGCCCTACGGAAGCTACGAGGACGTTGCCGCGCTGGCGGCTGAGATAAAGGACGTGGACGCGGATCTCATAGTCCTCGACTGCATAGGCTTCACCCAGCAGATGAAGGAGATGTTCGCCGAGAAGACCGGAAAGCCCATACTGCTTCCGCGCACTCTGCTCGCGAGGATAGTCGCGGAGATCGCGGACGTTTAGAGCCCGGCTCGCGAGCGACAGATCAAAAGGAGAATCGAAATGAGATACATCATGGCGCTCGACGCCGGGACCACCTCCAACCGCTGCATACTCTTCGGCCGCGACGGCCAGATACGCTCCGTCGCCCAGCTCGAGTTCGAGCAGATCTACCCGAAGCCCGGCTGGGTCGAGCACGATCCGCGCGAGATATGGGCGAGCATGCTCTCGGCGGCGACCATGGCCATGGCCCGCGCCGGGGCGAAGAGCTCCGACATCGAGGCTATAGGCATCACGAACCAGAGGGAGACGACCATAGTCTGGGACCGCGAGACCGGCGAGCCGGTGTACAACGCCATAGTCTGGCAGTGCCGCAGGACCAGCGCCTACTGCGACGAGCTCGCGGCGCGCGGGCTCACGGACACCATACGCGGGAAGACCGGACTCGTCATCGACGCCTACTTCTCCGCGACCAAGCTGCGCTGGATACTCGAGAACGTCCCCGGCGCCCGCGAAAGGGCGGAGAGAGGAGAGCTGCTCTTCGGCACGGTCGAGACCTGGCTGATGTGGAAGCTCACCGGCGGGAAGGTCCACGCGACCGATTATTCCAACGCGTCACGCACGATGATGTTCAACATCAATACCCTCGACTGGGACGACAAGATCCTGGGGATCCTGGACATCCCTCGCTGCATGCTCCCCGAGGCGAAACCGTCGAGCGGCCTCTTCGGCTATACCGACGAGGCGAGCCTGGGCAAGGGCATCCCCATCACCGGTGCGGCGGGGGATCAGCAGGCGGCGCTGTTCGGGCAGACCTGCTGGTCGCCGGGCGAGGCAAAGAACACCTACGGCACGGGCTGCTTCCTTCTTATGAACACCGGTGAGAAGCCGGTATTCTCCGGGCACGGGCTCGTCACGACCGTGGCATGGGGCCTCGGCGGCAAGGTCGACTACGCCCTCGAGGGCTCCATATTCGTCGGCGGAGCGGCGGTGCAGTGGCTCAGGGACGAGCTCAAGCTCGTCGAGAAGGCCTCCGACACCGAGGCCGCGGCCCTCAGGGTCAGCGACACCAACGGCTGCTACGTGGTCCCTGCCTTCACCGGGCTCGGCGCCCCGCACTGGGATCAGTACGCGAGAGGCACCATAGTCGGGCTCACCCGCGGCTGCGGACGCGACCACATCATACGCGCGACGCTGGACAGCATAGCCTATCAGGTTTGCGACGTCATAAGGGCGATGGAGGCGGACACCGGGATGAGGCTGAGCTCGCTCAAGGTCGACGGCGGGGCGGCTGCCAACGGCTACCTCCTGCAGACCCAGAGCGACCTCCTGGACGCCGAGGTACTCAGGCCTGAGTGCCTGGAATCGACCGCCATGGGCGCGGCTTACCTCGCCGGGCTCGCGACCGGCTACTGGAAGGACAGGGACGAGATACGCAGCATCTGGAAGGTATCGAGGAGCTTCAAGCCCGACATCGGCGCCGAAAAGCGCGAAGAGATGTTTAAGGGCTGGGAACGCGCGGTAAGGCGCGCTTACGACTGGGCGAGAGAATAGCGAAAGAGAACAGAGAGATCTAAAGAAGATCCCCGCGTCTGACGCGGGGATCTGTTTTTATAAGGCTGAGGCCGGGCTCTCTGAAGCTCCGCCTTCAGTTGTCGTCTCCGGGCAGCAGTTCGAGGACGCGGTCGATCACGGCTTCGGCGGAGGCCTTTCCGAGGCGGGAGATCATCCTGAGTATGTGAAGGCGGCGGCTGCGCTCCATCCTCTGCACAGAGCGTATGACGGCGCCGGCGCGGCCGGCGAGGTCGTCGCTGAACTCATTCAGGTCTTTGAGCCCAGACGACTCGAGCGCGCTGAATACTGCCTCCACGAAGAGCCTGCGCTCCTCGTCGTCCATGGCGGCGAGCCAGCGCTCGAGGGCGTCTCCGCACCAGCGGCTGAAGAACGAGAGCCCCTCGGCCCTCACGAAGCGGCCGTCCCTTCCTACATGCCATTTATCCGGGATATGCTGAAACATCAGCATCCCGGAGCTTTTTATTACTGTCCGCGGCCAGTCGCCGGCCATTATGAGGCCGACGAAGGACGACTCGGGTATGAAGAGCCTGACGCGGCCCTTTATGTCCTGAAAGCCGGGCTGCTTCAGTACGCTCTCCCTGAAGCCCGGTCCGTCGTTGGACCAGACCGCGCTGATCCTGGCGCGCAGCGGCTCCGGAAGGCTCGCCGCCGCGTAGACCGCGAGGTTTCCGCCCTTGGAGTGGCCGCCGGTCATGAACGGGCCCGGATAGCGCAGCATGAGGCGCCTTAGGTACTCCGCCGCGGCCCTCTGGCCGCCGGTCTCGTCCATGAAGGCGAAGCTGAAGTCCTCCCTCCAGCCAGCGAGCGAGCTGTCGGTGCCCCTGAAGCAGGCGTAGCGCTCACCGGTCGGAAGGTGGAAGCAGAGCGCGGCGAACTGCGTATCTCCGGCGCTCTCTCCGTTCCCGGGAGCTCCGCCCTCCTCGCTGTAATCGGATACAAGGACGCCGCGGTAGCGCTCGGAGCCCGCCATGGCCTTCAGGACAGGCCTGGCGTCTATGGACAGCGCGGTGAAGACGTGCCTGCGCTTCGAATAGGCCTCGTAAAGCTCCCCGAGGGGGACGGGGCGGCTTCCCGCGAGCCCCGAAAAGTCGAGATAGGACACCAAAACGAGGGCGAGATCGTCGCCCTCCGTGAAAGGCTCCTCGGAGAAGCTCCGGGAGCCGTATCTCTTCATGTATTCTAAGACGTTTTCCTGCATTTCCCTATGCCCGGCGGAAAGCGCCACGTCAGAATCTCAGCCTGAACCTGTCGCCCACGCAGAGCTGGGTGGACAGCATCGTGAAGCTGTCGCCCTCGCCGCGCACCAGCTCCTCTATGCGAAGCAGGGGATAGCCGACGGCGATGCCGAGCTCTCTGGCCTCCGCGTTTCCCGCGAAGACGAGGTCGACGGTCTTGGACGCGTGATGGGGGACGATCCCGCGGCTGTGCAGCAGCCTGTACAGCGAGCGGTCGTTCAGGTCCTCTCCGAGGAGAAAGCTGAAGAGCTCCCCGTAGCGGTTTCTCTCGAGCAGAACGGGGGTCCCGTCCGCGGTCCTGATGCGCTCCGTGACGATCATGCCTTCGCCGGCCTTCAGGCCGAGAAGCCGGGCCTCCTCAGGAGAGGGCTCCTCGCGGGCGATCCTGACGGTCCTCGCGCCGGGCTCCATGCCGGCCATGCGGCACATCTCGGAGAAGCTGACCACGCTGCCCTGGACTCCGTGCTGCAGCTTCTTCCCGGAGACGAAGCTTCCCTTGCCGGACCTTCTTGTGATCAGCCCCTTGTCCGTAAGCTCCGCGAGGGCTTTTCTGACGGTCACTCTGCTCACATCGAGACTCTCCGCGAGCTCGAATTCCGTGGGGATCTTCGAGCCGGGAGGATAGATCCCGCGTGTGATCTCGCTCTCGAGTTTATCGGCGATCTGCCTGTAAAGAGGGGTCGCGCTGGTCGTTTCCAAATCTTTTTTGTTCATTTTGTATTATATTGTATCTTTTTTTCGCCGATGCCATTGACAGCGCTCTCATCCTTGTAATATGCTCCTGTTGTACACTTTCAGTTTCACCTGGCACGCGGCAAAAGCAGAGATCAAGGAGGATCACAGATATGATTTACACTGCCGAAGATATTAAATCTATTGTATCAGAGATAATCGAAAACAGAAAGAGCGAAGGCGGCATCGATTCGCTCTACTTCGTCGGATGCGGCGGCTCGCTCGGAGCCCTCTATCCCGCGAAGGTCTTCATGGACAGGGAGAGCTCCGTCCTCAGGACCGGCTGGATCAACTCCAACGAGTTCGTTCACAGCGTTCCGAAGAAGTTCGGAAAGAACTCCATACTCTGCGTCGCCTGCCACCAGGGCAACACCCCCGAGACCGTCGCGGCCGCCAAGCTCGGCCACGAGATGGGCGCCGCCGTCATCATCCTGACCTGGAAGGATGAGTCCCCGATCATCGAGTTCGGCGACTACATCATCAAGTACAGCTTCGACCCGAGCGTCGACCACCTCGGAAACAAGATCGACCACGGCTCTGACAAGGTCATCTGCGCCCTGCTGATCGCGGCCGAGCTGCTCGCCATGACCGAGGGCTACGATCATCTGCCCGAGCTCTACTACGGCAGGAAGAAGCTCACCGGCATCATCGAGGACGCCAGAGAGAAGCTCATGGGCAGGGCTCAGGCCTTCGCCGAGGAGCACGCGGCTGACAGCTTCATCTATACCATGGGAAGCGGCGCCTCCTGGAGCTCCGCCTACATGGAGAGCATCTGCATATTCATGGAGATGCAGTGGCTCGACAGCGCGGCGATCCACAGCGGCGAGTTCTTCCACGGCCCCTTCGAGGTGACCGACGAGAACACCGCCTTCATGCTGCAGGTCTCCGAGGGCTCAACCAGAGAGCTCGACGAGAGAGCGCTCACTTTCCTCAATAAGTACGCCAGGAGAGTCGAGGTCATCGACGCTCGCGAGTTCGGGCTCGGCGCCATCGACGCCAGCGTGGTCGACTACTTCAACCACACTTTCTTCAACAGCGTCTACTCCTGCTACAACAGCAGGCTCGCCGACGTGAGGAAGCACCCGCTCTCCACTCGCCGCTACATGTGGAAGGTGGAATACTGATTTCAGAGGGGATCCCGGATATATCCGGGATCTTTTTTTGAATTTTCGCTCGAAGGGAGGCCTGAGATGAGCGAAAGCAAGAGGATCAGAATAGTCGCCGCGGGCGACTGCGTCTGCGACAAATACCTCTCCCGTGGGAAGATGTATCCGGGCGGGCAGGCGGTCAACACCTGCGCCTACGCCTCGATGAACGGCGCCGAGACCGCCTTCATCGGCAAGCTCGGGACCGACGGCGCCGCGCGCTGCCTCGAGGACGCCATGGACGCGCTGGGGATAGACCGGAGCCGCTGCCGCAGCTTCGAGGGCGAGACCGGCTTCGCGCTGGTGACCCTGAAGGACGGGGACAGGGTGTTCCTGGGCTCCAACAAGGGCGGCGTCTCCAGGGACAATGGCTTCGGCTTCACGGAGGAGGATATCGATTTTATCAGGGGCTTCGACCTCCTGTACAGCGACCTAAACTCATACATAGAGGACGACCTTCCGCTGCTCGCGTCCGCGGGGATCCCCGTGGCCTACGACTTCTCGAATCGCTGGGACGACGACTATCTCGCGAGGGTGATGCCCTATGTGGACATCTCCCTCATGTCCTGCGCCCACCTCACGGATGAGGAGCGCGAGCGCGAGATGAAGAAGGCGGCGGATCTAGGAGCGAAGATAGCGCTCGGAACGGTCGGAGAGAACGGCTCGTACCTGCTCTGCGGCGGCCGCTTCTACTACGCGGAGGCGGTGAAGGCCGGCGAGGTCTTCGACACGATGGGAGCGGGCGACTCGTACTTCGCCGCGTTCCTCTGCTCCATGCTGGGGAGCGCTCCGGAAGGGGCGGCTTCCGCCGGGGAGGGCCGCATCGGCAGCCTGCTCGCGGGCAGCCCGGAGGAGCTCTCCGCCCGCATAGAGGCCGCGATGAAGGCCGGCGCGGAGTTCGCCGCGAAGGTCTGCTCAATGGAAGGAGCCTTCGGCTTCGGTGCACCGATCAGCGGGCGGACGGAGGTATAGGGCGCGCCCTTGAACGCGGCGGCCGTGTGATATAGAATTACACTGTAAGCTAAATGCGGGTTCTTGTCCCGGCAGCTTCCGCCCAGCGCGGATACGAGGAGGTCAATATGTTCAGAGAGATGGTAAGGTTCAAGCAGGCCCTCACTCCCGAAGAGTGCGCCGAGGTGCTCAGGAGCGAAAAGCGCGCGGTCCTCAGCGTCAACGGCGATGACGGCTATCCTTACTGCATACCCATCAACCACTTCTACAACGACGAGGACGGGAAGATCTACTTCCACGGCGGCAAGGCCGGACACCGCGTCGACGCGGTCAAGGCGAACGACAAGGTCTGCCTCTGCGTCTACGACGCCGGCAACCACGTGGGCGAGAACTGGTGGCTCACCGTCAAGAGCGTCGTGGTCTTCGGCCGCTGCAGGGCGATCGAGGACGAGGACAGGATGATCGAGATCACCAGGAAGATCTGCTACAAGTTCACCGAGGACGAGGATTATATCGCCAAGGAGATAGAAAAGTCCGCGTGGCGCACCCTGCTCTTCGAGATAGAGCCGGAGCACATCAGCGGCAAGCTCGTAAACGAGAGATAAGGCGCGCCGGATCCGGGCGCGGGAGGCCATCCATTGGGCAGCAGCTACGGAGATAACTTCAGGATAACGCTCTTCGGAGAGTCGCACGGCGCCGCGGTCGGCGTCACGCTTGAGGGCGTCCCCGCGGGGAGCAGGCTCGACTATGACGAGCTCTGCGCCTTCATGTCGAGGCGCGCGCCGGGCAGGGGCATCATGGCCTCGCAGAGGCGTGAGCCCGACCTGCCCGAGTTCCTTTCCGGCATAAAGGATGACGTCTTCACCGGGACCCCCGTCACGGTCGTGATCCACAACCACGACGCGCGCAGGTCCGATTACGACGCGATGAGATACACCCCGAGACCCGGTCACGCGGACTACACCGCCGAGATCAAGTACTTCGGGCATCAGGACGCCTCGGGAGGAGGACACTTCTCCGCGAGGCTCACGGCGCCGCTCTGCGCCGCGGGAGGGATAGCCATACAGCTGCTCAGGGCTGAGGGCATAACTATCAGCTCCCGCATCGTGAGCGTCGGAGGCGAGACAGACGAGGCTGCGATGGAGGCCGCGCTGATAAAGGCGGCTTCGGCGGGCGATTCGCTCGGCGGAGTCGTGGAGTGCAGCGTCGAGGGCGTCCCCGCGGGCCTCGGAGACCCGATCTTCGGGGGGATGGAGAACCGCATCGCGGCAGCGGTGTTCGGCATACCCGCGGTAAAGGGCGTCGAGTTCGGCGCGGGCTTCGCCGCCGCTTCCATGCGCGGAAGCGAGAACAACGACGAGTTCGCCGCGGTCGAGGAAGGCGGCCCGGACTGCGCGAGCGATGCGCGGACGGCGGGCGGCGCCGGTGAGACGTCCGGGGCTGAGAGCGTCGACCCCTTCGCGGCTTACGCGCCAAAGCCTGCCTCGAGCATGGCGAAGAACAGGCGCGTTATCACGCTCACCAACAACGCCGGCGGCATACTCGGCGGCATAAGCGACGGCATGCCCATAGTCTTCAGGGCGGCGTTCAAGCCGACGCCCTCCATAGCCCTCCCGCAGAGGACCGTGGACATGAAGACCCTGGAGGAGAAGGAGCTCACCGTGCGCGGCAGGCACGACCCCTGCGTGGCGCTGAGGGCGCTGCCCGCGGTCGAGGCGGCCGCGGCCATAGCCGTGCTTGACGCGTGGCTCGAGAGAAAGAAGCAGCTCTGAAGAGAGCCGCGGGGGATATATGGACCTTAAGGAATGCAGGGAAAAACTCGATAAGATCGACTCTCAGCTCATAGAGCTCTTCAGGGAGAGGATGGAGGTCTCGCTCGAGGTCGCCAGATACAAGAGCGCCAACGGGCTTCCGACCTACGACCCCGTGAGGGAATCGAAGAAGCTCGAGTCCGTCGCGGCGGCTCTTCCGCCGGAGATCTCAGGCTACGGCCGCGAGCTCTTCAGGACACTGATGGATCTCGGAAAGGACTACCAGCGCAGCCTAGGCGCGGCTTCATCCAAAGGCGCTGCGGCGCCCGGCGGCGGGACCGCTTCCGAAGGTGGTGCTTCCGGAAGCGCGGCGGCCGGAAAGAACATCGTGCTCATCGGCATGCCCGGCAGCGGGAAGAGCAGCGTTGGCGCAGTGCTCGCGAAGCTCACAGGAAGGCCTCTCTACGACTCCGACACCATCATCGAAGAGAGAGAAGGCAGGACGCCCAGAGAGATATTCGTAAAGGACGGCGAGGACGCGCTCAGAGACCGCGAGTGCAGGGTCCTCGCGGAGCTCGGGACGCTCCGCGGCGCGGTCATCACGACCGGCGGCGGATGCGTGCTCAGGAGAGCGAACTACGAAAGCCTTCACCCGGGCGGGGTCATCTTCTGGCTGAAGAGGGATCCCGGAGAGCTCGGGATCGAGGGACGCCCCGTGCTCAGGGGCGGCAGCGCCTCGGAGCTCTACCGCGAGAGAGAGCCGCTCTACAGGAGTTTCGCCGATCTCGAGATCGACTCGGGCTGCGCGCCCGAGGAGTGCGCGGAGAGGATACTGAAGGCGCTCGAAGACGCTCGGGGCTGAACGCCCGTCCCTGGCTTAGCGCGGGGCTGAGAAACAGTTAAACACGAGGGGCGCCTGCCGGCGCCTCTTTTTTATTGCATTTCGCGCCTGCAAAAGGTATATTAAGCTATACCCAACAAATCATTTGCGCGGCCGTTGTGCCGCAGTCACAAATATCAAGGAGGTACACACCCATGGGCAAGGTATTCTTTACAAACGGCAACATCATCGACGTGGTGAACGAGAAGATCTTCAAGGGCTCCATCCTCACCGAGGACGGCGTCATCTGCGAGGTCGGAGCCGATCTCAAGGCTCCCGAGGGCGCCGAGGTCGTCGATTTCGGCGGCAACTTCGTAAGCCCCGGACTCTTCAACTGCCACACCCACATCCTCATGAGCGGCGAGCCCGACGGCGGCGGAAACATCGGCGACGTGGCCACCATCGTCAACGCCCTCGAGAACTGCAGAAAGCACATCGAGACCGGCGTCACCTTCATCAGGGACGTGGGCGGCGCGAAGTACTACGATATCGAGCTCAGGGACGCCCAGAAGAAGGGCAAGATCTTCGCCCCCGAGATGCAGGTGTCCGGAAAGAACATCTGCATGACCGGAGGGCACGGCTGGAGCATGGGCCGCGAGGCTGACGGCCCCGACGACGCCCGCAAGGCTTCCAGAGAGCAGCTCAGAGCCGGCGCCGACTGGGTCAAGCTCATGGCCACCGGCGGCGTCATGACCAACGGCGTCGAGCCGGGTTCCCCGCAGCTCACCGAGGAGGAGATGAGGGCCGCCATCGAGGAGGCTCACAAGGTCGGAAAGAGGACCTGCACTCACGCCCAGGGCAATACCGGCATCAAGAACGCGCTCAGAGCGGGCATCGACTCCATCGAGCACGGCTTCTATCTCGACGACTGGTGCTACGACTGGATGAAGGAGCACGATGTGTTCTTCGTGCCGACCCTCTCCGCCATGTACTGGATCAAGGTCAACGGCGTCGAGGCCGGCATCCCCGAATGGGCTGTCAGAAAGGTCAACGGCGCCTTCGAGGCTCACAAGAAGTCTTTCTACGAGGCCTACAAGGCCGGCGTCAAGATCGCTCTGGGCACTGACGCGGGCACTCCGTTCAACTTCCACGACAGGACCGCCTACGAGATGGTCCTCATGGTCGAGGACGGCATGGAGCCCTGGGACGCCCTCAAGACGGGCACCGTCAACGCCGCCGATCTCTGCCAGGTCTCCGCGACCCACGGCACCATCGAGCCGGGCAAGAAGGCCAACTTCACCGTCTACGGCGGCGACCCGGTCGCTGACATCAAGAACGTCTGCGACTGCCGCATGACCGTCATCGGCGGAAAGGTGATGTTCAGCAAGTAGCGCTTGAAAGGTGCTTCGCGAAGCTTAAGCCGTACGGCAGGGCGGAGGAGACTCCGCCCTGTTTTAATGCGCGGGAGCGCGTTCATCTTGGTTAGTCTGGACTGACGGCTCGGCGCGGCGATATAATTAAATGTCATCGCGGAGGGGCGATGCGCCCTGAGCCGCGGCTTCGGGCACGCCGCCGCGAAGCAGCAGCCGATCACCGCAGTTTACATATCAGGAGGAAAGATCATGAGCAAGTACACAGGGACCCAGACCGAGAAGAACCTCGAGGCGGCCTTCGCCGGAGAATCTCAGGCCAGAAACAAATACACCTATTTCGCTTCCACCGCCAAGAAGGAGGGCTTCGAGCAGATCTCCGCGATCTTCCTCAAGACCGCTGAGAACGAGAAGGAGCACGCCAAGATGTGGTTCAAGGAGCTCGGCGGAATAGGCAGCACCGCCGACAATCTCCTCGCCGCAGCCGAGGGCGAGAACTTCGAGTGGACCGACATGTACGAGGGCTTCGCCAGGACCGCAGAGGCCGAAGGCTTCCCCGAGCTCGCCGACAAGTTCCGCAAGGTCGGAGCCATCGAGAAGGTGCACGAGGAGAGATACCGCGCGCTCCTGAAGAACGTCGAGGCTCAGGAGGTCTTCAAGAAGAGCGAGGTCAAGGTTTGGGAGTGCCGCAACTGCGGACACATCGCCGTCGGGACCGAGGCTCCCGAGCTCTGCCCGACCTGCGCTCATCCGCAGAGCTACTTCGAGATCCGCGAGGAGAACTACTAGGGGCAGGCGCCGGGCAGCGGCCCGAAGCATGAAGGGCGGCTGAACGGGATAAGAACAGTCAGGCGAGGGGCGGAGCTGAAGGGCTCCGCCCTTTTTGTGCGCAGAAACGCCGAAAATGTAGTAAAATATATCATGAGAACGGATAGCTCCGCCCGCTCTGAACGCGGGAGCCCGGGGCGTCCGGTCGAGAAGCAAGGGCAGGTTGACCCGCCCTGAAGACGCGAAAGATATATCATGTGAGGAGCGCACTATGTTTTGCATCAATTGCGGAAAGGAGCTTCCCGAGGGCAGCCGTTTCTGCCCGTTCTGCGGAACCAGAGTCCCCGACGTCGCCGCTGCGGCGGTTGATGACGCCGAGGGATTTGCCGAGCTGATCGAGGAGGAAGCTGAGGAATTCGCCGAGGAGGCGGGCGAGCTGAGCGCCGCCGCCGAGGACAAGGCTGAGGAGCTCATGGAGGCGGCGGCGGAGGCAGCTCCGTCATCCGAGCCCGACGGCTCCATACTGAGCGGACCCGCCGCCGCGCTCGTCGCCGAGGAGGAGGAAAAGAAGGCGAAGGAGGAGGCCGCCAGGGCAAAGGAAGAAGCTAAGGCAGCCGCCGCTGCCGCCGAGGCTGCCAGGAAGGCCGCGAAGCCGAAGAGCAAAAAGCCGCTGATCATCGCGCTCGTCGCCCTGCTCATCGCGGGCGCCGCCGGCTGGTACTTTTACGACAATTCCGCCCCGGTCAAGCTCAAGAAACTGAACGCCGAGGTCGATAAGATCGTCGCCGAAGGCGATTACGAGAAAGCCATCCACACGTACAAGGCCGCGCTCGGGAGCGGGCTCGACGACGAGGCCATCACCGAGGGGATCAAGGGAGTCAACATGCGGTGGCTCGAGGAGCTCGCGGCGGACGGCTACGACGAACCGCTCGAGCTCGCGCAGGAGATCATCAAGGAATATCCCGACATGACGGATATGGTGCTTCCGGTCGTCAGCGACATCTTCGGCAGGGCGATGACCAGGGCGCACGAGCAGCTCGACACCTCGACCGCGTCCATGATCTTCCTCAAGGCCAGCGTGAACTTCCCCAAGGAGATATCGCAGCCCCTCAGCGAGGAGTACGACGTCATCAAGAACGAGAAGGCCCAGTCGATAATATCCGATTTCCTGAACGAGGACTTCGCCGCGCTCATCGACGCGAAGGATCTCGGCAACCTCAGGAACTACATGGAGAACAACAAGGTCTACGATCGTCTCACTCAGGCAAGGAACTACAGCAGCGCCTTGCTCCGCGTAGAGCTCCCCGACGGCAGGAAGCTCGGAGTCCACAGGGACGGGGAGAAGACGGACTTCTATCTCGGAGAGTACGACGGCAATCAGCGCAGCGGCAAGGGCATCCAGTACTGCTATCTGACCGATCCGTCCGATAAGGAGAAGTATTACAGCTCGATCTTCACGAGCGATTTCAAGAACGATGTGCCCGCCGGTGAATTCTGGGAGAAGTGCCTGAGGCAGGCCGAGCCCCGCATCGTATGGATCGTCACCGGAAAGAGCGCGGACGGACTCTACGAGGGCCCGATCACCGTGGATTACACCAGCGGTGACGAACACATCGTGCTGAAGAACAGCTTCTCCGCCGGCGTTCCCGGCGGAGAACCGCTCGAGGACGGCAGGCGCATGGTCATAATCAGCGAGGACGGCGCCAGAGCTCTGTACAGCTCTGACCTGAACAAGGTCTACGGGCTCTATCCGCTGCACGACAGGTTCTTGTAGCGGGAAAGACCGGTCCCGCCCGGCGCGCTGCTTTCCCTCGCTAAGCCGGGACGGCTGAAAAAGACAGATACAGAAGATACAAAGAAAGAAGGCCTCCGCGCGAGCGGGGGCCTTCTTCGGCGTCATTATAGCGCTTTCTTCCGGGAGCGCGCTCCTTTCCGGCGCATTCCCGGGCAGAGCCTCTCCTATCTGGCGGCCCTCTTCAGGGTCTCGGCCATGTCGGTCATCTCCCAGCGGAAGCCGCAGTTCTCGCGGCCGAAGTGGCCGTAGTTGCTGGTCGCGCGGTAGATGGGCTTTCTGAGGTCCAGGGTCCTGATTATGGAGGCGGGCCTGAAGTCGAAGCACTCGGCGACTATGTCGGCGAGCTTCTCGTCGGGCAGGACGCCGGTCCCGAAGCTGTCGAGCATGATGGACACGGGCTCGGCCATGCCGATGGCGTAGGCGAGCTGCAGCTCGCACTTCTCGGCGAGGCCGGCGGCCACGACGTTCTTCGCGGCGTATCTGGCCATGTAGCAGGCGGAGCGGTCTACCTTTGTGGGATCCTTTCCGGAGAAGCATCCGCCGCCGTGGCGGGCGTAGCCGCCGTAGGTGTCGACGATGATCTTCCTTCCGGTCAGGCCGGAGTCGCCGTGCGGCCCTCCGATGACGAAGCGGCCGGTCGGGTTGACGTAGAACCTGGTAGCGCTGTCGAGCAGCCCCTCGGGGATGATGGGCTTTACCACGGCCTCCATGAGGTCGGCCCTTATCTGCTCCTGTGTGGCCTCCGGGTCGTGCTGGGCAGAGATGAGCACGGTGTCGACGCGCACGGGCTTGCCGGCGGCGTCATACTCGACGGTGACCTGGGTCTTGCCGTCTGGTCTGAGATAGCCTATGGTCCCGTCCTTGCGCACGTCGGTGAGCCTTCTGGATAGCCTGTGCGCGAGGCTTATGGGAAGGGGCATGAGCTCGGGGGTCTCGGTGCAGGCGTAGCCGAACATGAGGCCCTGGTCTCCCGCTCCCTCGAGGTCGACGCCCATAGCGATGTCGGGGCTCTGGGTGTGGACGCTGCTGATTACTCCGCAGGAGAAGCTGTCGAAGCCGTA
>JAEENW010000084.1 GCA_016283945.1 Bacillota bacterium | reverse complement strand
TTATAATGTTCGCGCTGGCCGCGGGAGGCTTCGCCTTCTACAAGGTCAACTCGTGGAAGAACTTCAACGAGGCCTTCAGACCGGGCGATAAGTCGGTCGTCGAGTTCACCGTAGAGCGCGGCAGCGGCTACAACACCATAGGGCGGGATCTCGAGGCCGCCGGCCTCATAGAGAGCGGCGACGTCTTCGCGAAGAAGACCAAGCTCCTCGGCCTCGGGCCGAGCTATCAGGCGGGCACCTTCCTGCTCTCGCCGTCCATGACCATGGAGGAGATAATGGCGGAGCTCCAGGACGCCAGGAGGGAGACCGCCAGATTTACCATACCCGAAGGGCTCAGCGTCAAGGGCACCGCGGAGAAGCTAGTGCAGGACGGGATCATCGCGTCCGAGAGCGAGCTCTACAGCTGCCTCGAGAGCTTTGACGCCTCGGAGTACTTCTTCGCGGACGAGCTGCGCTCCGAATACGGGGATCCCACCGGCGCGGTCAGCGCCAAAGCCAACCGCTTCGAGGGCTTCCTCTATCCCGAGACCTACGAGATCTACGCGGGGAGCGGGGCCGAGGGCGCGGTGAAGCGCATGCTCGGGCAGTTCGAGAAGGTCTTCGACGAGGAGATGAGGGCGAAGCTCAGGGACTCCGGAAAGAGCCTCAGGGAGATACTCACGATAGCCAGCCTCGTCGAGCGCGAGACCAGGGAGGACTCCGAGAGGGCGAGGGTCGCCGGCGTCATCATGAACAGGCTCGAGATCGGCATGCCGCTTCAGATCGACGCCACCCAGCAGTACATACTGGGGGAGGCCAAGGCGCTGCTCACGAACGAGGACACGCTCATAAGCTCTCCCTACAACAGCTACACGAACAAGGGGCTTCCCCCGGGGCCCATCGCGAGCCCGGGAATAGCCTCCATCAAGGCCGCCCTTGAGCCCGAGGAGCACGACTACGTATACTACGTTCTCAAGTCCTTCGGCGGCAGCGAGCACAACTTCGCCGTCAGCTACGACGAGTTCCTCGCCTACAAGGCAGCCTATCAGAAGACCATCAAGTAGGAGCCATGGCTAAGAAGGACAGGAACGTTCCCGGCGACGCCATAGCGCTCTGCGCGATGGAGGCGGCGCTGGCCACCGAAGGGGTGGCGTCCATGGCGGAGGCGGCGATATCCTACGATATCTCGCAGCTTCTGACCGGAACGAGCAAGGGCATCAGGGTCGCCCAGGACAGGGAGAAGATACGCGTCGACGTCTATCTCAACGCGCTCTACGGGCACAAGATCCCGCAGATCGCCTGGGACGTGCAGGAGAACGTGAAGAGGGAAGTCGAGGAGCTCACGGGCAGGTCCGTAGAGGCCGTGAACATCCACGTTCAGGGCGTGAGCTTCAAAGACACGGAGTAAGACATGAAGAGGACACAGGCCAGAGAGCTTCTCATGCAGCTCGTATTCGAGATGCAGGCTCAAAAGGACAAAAGCGAGTTCATGATAAGGCGCTTCGCGGACGAGGCGATAGGCGACGACGAGCAGCGCGAGTACTTCGACCGCGCCTGCCGCGCCTACGTGGACAACGCCGCGGAGATAGACAGGCTCATCGAGGAGAACGCGAACGGCTGGAAGCTCAGCCGCCTCGCGAGGGTGGACCTCGCCATACTGAGGCTCGCGGTCGCCGAGATGAAGTATCTCGACGAGGAGGACGTCCCGGACGCCGCGGCTATCAACGAGGCCGTGGAGCTCGCCAAGAAGTACGGCGACGAAAGCTCCGCGAGGTTCGTCAACGGCCTTCTGGGCAAGGTCTCAAGGCTCTGATGCTGTCCCTTGGGATAGACACGAGCAACTATACTACTTCGGCCGCGCTGGCGGATCCCGAAGGGCAGATCCTAGAGGATAACAGGGTGCTGCTGTCAGTAAAGCCCGGCGAAAGGGGCTTAAGGCAGTCTGACGCCCTTTTTCAGCATTGGAAGAACCTTCCCGGAGTGCTGGATCCCATACTTGAGAAGTACAGGGGAGAGATAGGCTCGGTCACGGTCTCGGTAAGGCCGCGCCCGGTCGAGGGCTCCTACATGCCGGTATTCACCGCTGGGCAGGCGGCTGCGCGCATGACAGCGTCCGCTCTTGGAGTGCCTCTCTACGAGTGCAGCCACCAGGAGGGACATCTCGCCGCGGCGGCTCTGGGGAGCGGGCTCGATCTGTCGTCCCCGTTTCTCTTCGCCCATCTCTCGGGCGGGACGCTCGAGATAGTCAGGGTGAGCCGCGGAAGCTTTGAGATCGCGGCCGAGGGCTCCGACATATCCTACGGACAGCTGCTGGACCGCTGCGCGGTCATGGCGGGCTTCCCGTTTCCGGGAGGAAAATACGTGGACGCGCTCGCGATGGAGAGGCTTGAGGCCCTGAGGGGCGGAGTCTCAGGCGCGGGCGGAAGCGCCGCGTCCGCCGGGAGGAATCCCTTCGCCAGGATCTACAAAGGCGGCAGGCTAAATCTCTCGGGGCTCGAGAACCAGTTCGAAAAGCTGCTGGGCGAGGGGATACCTCTCCCCGAGCTCTGCTTCTTCCTCATGGAGAGGATAGCGGAGAGCTTCAGAGAGCTCGCGGACGGGATATGCTCCGGGACCGGCGTATCGCAGGTCCTGCTCTGCGGGGGAGTCGCCTCGAGCGCCTTCCTCAGGGAGTACCTGTCGGACCGCCCCTATTTCTACGGCAGACCGGAGCTCTGCTCCGACAACGCCGCGGGCTGCGCCCTCATAGCGGGGAGGGCGCCGTGGCTCTGAGGTCTATAAGCGTCACGCAGCTCAGCGCGTATATTAAGAGGCTCATCGCGGGGGATCCCATCCTCAGCGGAGTCATAGTAAAGGGAGAGATCTCCAAGCTCACGAGGCACAGCTCGGGGCACGTATACTTCACGCTGAAGGACAGCGGCAGCAGGATAAGCTGCTTCCTGCCCGCGGACCGCGTCCCCCTGCTCAGGTACGAGCTCGAGGACGGGATGGAGATCATAGCCATAGGAAGCGTCTCCCTCTACGAGAAGGGAGGCTACTACTCCCTGAACGTCAGATCCGTCGAGGTCGAGGGAGAGGGCGCTCTGAGCGCGGCCTTCGAGGCTCTCAAGCGCAGGCTCGAGGCCGAGGGACTCTTCGATCCGCGGCACAAGAAGCCGCTTCCGCCTTTCCCGAAGAGGATAGGAGTCGTGACCTCTCCGACCGGAGCCGCCATAAGGGATATACTCACCACGCTGAAGCGAAGGTACCCCTTCGTGGACGTTCTGATCTATCCCTGCCTGGTGCAGGGCGACGGGGCGGCCGCGCAGATAGCCGAAGGCATAAAGACGCTCAACGAGCGTTTCCCGGAGCTCGACCTCATGATAGTCGGCAGGGGAGGCGGCAGCGCCGAGGACCTGTGGTGCTTCAACGAGGAGGCGGTCGCGAGGGCCGTGTACGAGTCCGAGATCCCGGTGATCTCGGCCGTCGGCCACGAGATAGACACGGTCATATGCGACCTCGCAGCGGACGTCAGGGCGGCAACGCCCACGGCGGCAGCGGAGCTCGCGGTGCCGCACGTGCTCGATCTGAAGGACCGCGTGGCGCAGTGTTCACCCGAGAGGCTCAGCGAGAGGCTGCTCAGTCGGATCTCCATGGCGGAGCTCAGGACGGAGCACGCGCTCAGCGCGGCTTATTCTGCGGCTAATGACAGGATAGCGGCGCTGTCCGCCAGGCTTCTGGCTGATCTCAGGAGCCTCGAGGCTTCCGATCCTCTCGCGGTGCTCGCGAGGGGCTTCGCGTACGTCACGGACACGGACGGGAGGCACATAAGCTCGCCCGAAGCCGCTCCAGAGGGGACGCTGCTTCGCGTGCGCTTCAGCGGCGGAGAGATAGGCGCGGTCTCACGCGGAGCCGCGGAAGGGGCAAAGGAGGATGACGATGAGTGTTGAAAAGCTCAGCTTTGAGGAGGCCCTCGCGAGGCTCGAGGAGAAGAGCGCGAGGCTCAGATCCGGGGAGCTCCCGCTGGAGGAGAGCCTCAAGCTATACGAGGAATGCGTCAGGTATCACGATATCTGCGCCGGCTTCCTCGCCGAGGCAAGGCAGAAGATAGAGTTGTACAGGCCCGGGACGGGAGAAACGGAGGAGTTCGATGAAGCTTAGCGATCCTGAATTCAACAGGCTCAGGAAGCTCGTTGACGAGCACATACTCGACTTCATTCCAAACATAGACCCCAAGAGCAAGACCCTCTACGAGTCCATGAAATACAGCCTCACCGCTGGCGGCAAGAGGATCAGGCCGGCGCTCATACTGGCTGCAGTGGAGCTCTGCCACGGGGACGCGTCGCAGGCTCTCGCCTTCGCCTGCGCGGCGGAGTACATACAGACCTATTCCCTCATACACGACGACCTTCCGGCCATGGACGACGACGATCTCAGGCGCGGCGTCCCTACCAACCACAAGGTCTACGGCGAGGGCATAGCTGTGCTCGCCGGCGACGGGCTGCTCTCCGCTGCCTACGAGGTCATGTTCAAGAACATGCTCATGTTCCTCGACGATCCCGACGCCCTTAACAGGAGGGTGAGGGCTGCCTACGCCCTGACCAAGGGGACCGGAGTCCGCGGCATGATCGCGGGGCAGGTCGCCGACCTCGAGTCTGAGAACAAGGAGTGCTCGGCCGAGATGCTCGACTTCATACACGACAACAAGACAGCGGCCTTCATTACCGCCTGCGTGCTAGCGGGAGGCTATCTCGGCGGCGCGGACAGCGCCATGATGGAGGACCTCAGGGTCTACGGAAACAACCTCGGGCTCGCCTTCCAGGTCGTCGACGACATACTCGACGTCATCGGGGACGTGAAGGAGATGGGAAAGAGCACCGGCCAGGACGCCGAGATGGGCAAGAACACCTACATCTCGATCTACGGCATCGAAAGGTCCAAGGAGAGGGCCAGGGAGCTGCTCGCGAAGGCCAGGGGAGCCATGGAGAAGTACTACGACGAGGCTGAGGTATTCAACTTCGTGCTGGACTATCTGGAATCCCAGATAGCCTAGAAAAGCGCCCGCCCGGCTCAAAGGCAATACTATGGATCACGAAAACCCGCCTGCCATGATAAAGGACAGGCTCAAGGACATGAGTCCCGCCGAGCTCACGGAGCTCTGCGGGGATATAAGGAAGAGGCTCATCGAGACGGTCTCCGCCAACGGAGGGCACCTCGCGTCGAATCTCGGCGTCGTGGAGCTCACCGTCGCGCTGCACAGGGTCTTTGACACCCCTAAGGACAAGATAGTCTGGGACGTCGGCCACCAGAGCTACGTCCACAAGATGCTCACCGGAAGGTGGGACGCCATGGACACGCTCAGGCAGCACGGAGGCCTCAGCGGCTTCCCGAAGAGGGCGGAGTCGGAGCACGACATGTACGACAGCGGCCACAGCGGGACCTCGGTCTCAGCTGCGCTCGGCTACGCCACGGCGAGGGACCTGAAGGGAGAGGACTACAGCTGCATAGCCGTCATAGGCGACGGAGCCATGACCGGCGGCGTAGCCTTCGAGGCTCTCAACAGCGCGGGCTCCTCCAGGACCCCGCTCATAGTCGTCCTCAACGACAACACCATGTCCATAGGGCGCAACGTCGGAGGCATGTCGGTCTACCTGCAGCGCCTCAGGATGTCGCGCTCCTATCAGCGCTTCAAGAAGGGGATCAAGGGAGCGGCAGACCCGCATCCCGGGCTGAGGAGCTTCCTCAGCCGCTTCAGGGACAGGATCAAGGCACTGTTCATCCCCGAGCAGCTCTTCGAGGAGCTCGGGCTCAAGTACTACGGCCCCATAGACGGGCACGACATATCGACCATGTGCCGCTTCTTCGAGAGCGCCAGGGAGATGGACCGCCCGGTCCTGATCCACGTGGTCACGAAGAAGGGCAGGGGCTTCGAGCCCGCCGAACGCAATCCCGAGAAGTTCCATGGGGTGAGCTCCTTCGACGTGGCCGCCGCGAGCCCCGACTCGGTCAGGGATCCGAGGAGCTGGTCCGACCGCTTCGGGCAGGCCCTGCTCGAGGAGGCGAGGGCGGATGAGAGGATAGTCGCCGTGCACGCCGCGATGGCGGAGGGCACGGGGCTCTGCATCATGAAGTCGGAGCTCCCGGAGAGGGTCTTCGACGCGGGTATAGCCGAGCAGCACGCGGTGAGCTTCTCCGCTGGGCTCGCGCTCAACGGCATGAAGCCCGTAGCTGCGATATACTCGACCTTCCTGCAGAGAGCCTACGATCAGGTCATCACCGAGGTCTGCCTCATGGACCTTCCCGTGGTCTTCGGCGTCGACCGCGCCGGAGTCACCGGCAGGGACGGCGAGACCCATCAGGGCGTATTCGACATAGCTTACCTGAGTTCCATGCCCAACATGACGCTGTATTCGCCGGCTGACGCGAAGGACCTGAAGGAGCTGCTGCACGAGGCGCTGTCGCTCGGCAGCCCCTGCGCGCTGCGCTATCCGAGGGGAAAGGCCGAGGACGAGCTCGAGGAGTATTCGAGCGGCTCTGAGGACGCCTTCCTGCTGCTCTGCGACGGGGCGTCGCTGAAGACGGCGAACGAGGCGGCGAGGCTGCTCTCGGAGAGCGGGCTTCCCTGCGACGCGAGGAAGCTCACGAGGCTCAAGCCCCTGGACAGGGAGCGTCTGGACTCGCTGATGGGCAGATACGGCCGCTGCGCCGTGCTCGAGGACGGGAGCTGCGAGGGCGGCATAGGCATGAGGATAGCCTCGTTCTACGGACCGGAGAGGGTGCTCGGCCTGGCCTGGCCCGACCGCTTCATAGAGCACGGGAGCCCTGAGGAGCTGAGGCGCATCTACGGCATGGATCCGGAGTCGATAGCCGAGAAGATAAGGAGCTTCGCGGGGCGCTGAGCGGTCCCGTCCGGCTCCGTTGCCGCGTGAAAAGCCCTTTTAAGAATACCGAAAATATGATATTTTAGGAATATATCGGAGGGAAGGAGCTCCCTCCGCGGAGCGCATTGAAGATCAGACTCGACGTTTTTCTCACCGAGAGGGGCGATTTCCCCTCGAGGCAAAAGGCTCAGGCGGCCATAATGGCAGGCCTCGTGTATATGGACGGGCAGATCGCCGACAAGGCCGGGACGCAGGTCACCGGAGACGAGGAGATCGAGGTCCGCGGCAGCGACTGTCCCTACGTAAGCAGGGGCGGCTTCAAGCTGGAGAAGGCTCTGGATGTCTTCGGCATAGACGTGAGCGGCATGAGCTGCCTCGACATAGGCGCCTCCACCGGCGGCTTCACGGACTGCATGCTGCAGAGAGGGGCTGCGAGGGTCTACGCCGTGGACGTAGGCACGAACCAGCTCGACTGGAAGCTCCGCAGCGACCCCAGGGTCGTCTGCATGGAGAAGACCAACTTCCGCTACGCGGACGGGAGCCTGATTCCTGAGCGCGTGTATTTCGCGTGCACGGACGTATCCTTCATCTCCCTGAAGCACATACTCCCGCCGGCGTGGCTGCTGCTGAGGGACGGAGGCGGCATGGTCTGCCTCATCAAGCCGCAGTTCGAGGCGGGCAGGGAGCAGGTCGGGAAGAACGGCATCGTCAGAGATCCGGCCGTTCACCTCGAGGTCATACTCAGGGTCTTCGGATACGCCGCGGAGAACGGATTTACAGTAAAAGATTTAAGTTACTCTCCTGTAAAGGGAGGGAAGGGCAATATAGAGTTCCTCGCGTTCCTGGAGAAGGAGCCTGGGGAGGCGGGCTCCCTCGAGGAAGCGCCCGAGGGCGGGAGCCCGCGCTCGGGCGCTGACGAAGCCGCGGGTGCTCGCGGGTGCGCGGACGCCTCGAATCTCAGCCTCGAAGATATGGCCCGTAAGGCAGTCAGCGAGGCCCACGCGGCTCTTGACGAAAGGCAAGCTTAAGATGGCTTACACACCGATGATCGTTCAATACTTGGAGATGAAGAAGCAGTATCAGGACTGCCTTCTTTTCTTTAGGGTGGGCGATTTTTACGAGATGTACTTCGACGACGCGGTCGTCGCGGCCAGGGACATGGACGTGGTCCTGACCTCCAAGGGCTGCGGCGACAACGAGAAGTCCCCGATGTGCGGGGTCCCGTACCACTCCGTCGAGGTCTATATCGCGAGGCTGCTCGCGCACGGCCACAAGGTCGCGGTCGCCGAGCAGATGGAGGATCCGGCGACCGCCAAGGGCATAGTCGCCCGCGAGGTCATAAGGATCATCACCCCGGGCACCGTCATCAGCCAGAACATGCTCGACGAGAAGAAGAACAACTTCCTCGCCTCCGTGTGGCTGGACGAGGACAGGGCCGGCCTCGCCTGGGCGGACATATCCACAGGTGAATTCGCCGCCGTGAGCCTCTCCGGAAGCTCGCTTCAGGGAAAGCTGCTCGGACAGCTCGCCGCGATAGACCCGCGCGAGCTGATAATAAACCGCGGCCCCGAGGAGGCTCCCTATATCTGGGAGCTCGCGGATCAGGGCGGCGACCTCTACATCTCCGACCCCGCGGGGAGGATATTCTCCGACGAGGCCTGCGCCGACAGGATAGAGGAGCACTTCTCGACCTCTGAGCCCGCTTCCGTGGGGCTCTCGAGGCTCGACAGGCCGGAGCTCTTCCACAGTGTCGGCGCTCTCCTCGGCTATCTGAAGGAGACCCAGAAGCAGGACGTGCTCCATCTGGAGAAGCTCGACATACGCGAGACGGGCTCCGCCATGAGCCTCGACCGCTCGACCATAAGGAACCTCGAGATAACCGAGACCCTCTTCGAGAGGAGGACCCAGGGCTCGCTCTTCGGGCTCCTCGACCTCTGCGGGACCGCCATGGGGAGCCGCAGGCTCAAGCAGTGGCTCACCGCTCCGCTCACGGAGCTCTCCGAGATCAAAAAACGCCATATGAGCGTCGAAAAGCTCGCGGACGATATACTTCTCAGAAACGACCTGAAAAGCTCTCTGAAGGCCGTTTACGACCTCGAGAGGCTGTGCGGGAGGATCTCCCTCGGAACGGCCAACGCCCGCGACCTGCTGGCGCTTAAGCAGAGCCTCGCCTGCCTGCCCGACATCAAGTCCAGGCTGCTCGACGCGGACGACCCGCTGCTCAGCTCCCTGAGCGCCGAGATCGATCCGCTGACGGAGCTCTACGGGGAGATATCCGCCGCGGTGAGCGAGGACGCCCCCTTCTCCGTGAGGGAGGGCGGCATGATCATGCCCGGCTACAGCGAAGAGCTCGACGCCCTCACCGAGGGCAGCCGCGAGGCGAGGGAGTGGATATCCGGCCTCGAGGCCTCGGAGCGCGCCAGGACCGGGATCAAGGGCCTCAAGGTCCGCTACAACAAGGTCTTCGGCTACTCGATCGAGGTGCCCAATTCCTCCAGGGACCAGGTCCCTGAGGATTACATACGCAAGCAGACCCTCGTGAACGCCGAGCGCTTCATCACCTCCGAGCTCAAGGAGAAGGAGGACCTCGTGATGAACGCGAGGCTGAAGATCAACGACCTCGAGTACAGGATCTTCAGCGAGCTCAGGCTCAGGGCGGTCGACCACATCAGCTCCATCAAGAGGAGCTCAGCCGCCGTCGCCTCCTGCGACGTGCTCGTGAGCTTCGCGGAGTGCGCCGTGAGGTACGGCTACGTCAGGCCCGAGATGACGGACGGGGACGAGATAGTCATCATCAGGGGCCGCCATCCGGTCATAGAGAACACCATAAGGGACGGGATCTACGTCTCGAACGACGTCTACCTCAACAGGAAGGACGCCTCGATGCTGCTGATCACCGGCCCTAACATGTCGGGCAAATCCACCTACATGCGCCAGGTCGCGCTGACCGTGCTGATGGCCCAGGCAGGGAGCTTCGTGCCCGCCGACAGTGCCGTCATAGGCGTCTGCGACCGCATATACACGAGGATAGGAGCCTCGGACAACCTGGCAATGGGCCAGTCGACCTTCTTCGTCGAGATGTCCGAGCTCGCCTACATACTGAACACCGCCTCCCCGAGGAGCCTCGTCATACTCGACGAGATAGGAAGGGGAACGAGCACCTACGACGGTCTCTCCATAGCCTGGGCCGCGGTCGACTTCCTCACGGATCCCGCGCTCATGGCCAGGACGCTCTTCGCGACCCACTACCACGAGCTCACCGCGCTGGCGGGAAGGGTCCCCGGCGTGAGGAACCTCAACGTAGAGGTCTCGGAGGAGAACGGCAACATACTGTTCCTGCACAAGATAGTCGAGGGCAGCGCGAGCCGCAGCTACGGCATACACGTCGCCAGGCTCGCCGGAGTGCCCAGGAAGCTGCTCGAGGACGCCGAGGAGAAGCTCGCCGCGCTGGAGGACGGCGCCGGAGCCGCCGCGGCCGTCGAGGAGAGCCTGGACGGAGGATACGCGTCCGTCCGGGAGACCGCGCTTTCGCCCGCGAAGGGCCGGACGTCGCCCGGTGAGTCTCCAGAAGCGGAGCCCGCGGACGGCGTGCAGCTCAGCTTCATAACCGACCGGGGCAGCGCGCTCATTGAGAAGATACGCTCAATAGACCTCATGGAGATCACGCCGTCGATGGCCATAAGGCTGATCGAGGAGCTCAAGGAGGAGGCCGACAGATGACCTACGAGAAGATAAGGCAGCTTCCGAAGGATATAGCCGATAAGATAGCCGCCGGAGAGGTCGTCGAGAGGCCTCTTTCGATAGTCAAGGAGCTCGCGGAGAACGCGGTCGACGCGGGAGCGAGCTTCATAACGGTCGAGATATCCAGGGGCGGCAAGGAGTACATCAGGGTATCCGACAACGGAAAGGGAATACCCAAGGACCAGCTCGCCCTGGCTGTCAGGCGCTACGCCAGCTCAAAGATCTACACCGAGGAGGACCTCTCGAGCATAGAGACCCTCGGCTTCAGGGGCGAGGCGCTCGCCAGCATAGGCGCGGTATCGGCTCTCGAGATAGTCTCCAAGCCGACTGCCCAGAGCCGCGGCGCGGGGATCAGGGTCGAGGGAGGCGCCGAGAGCGAGCCCTACGACGCCGCCTGCGAGAACGGCACCACCGTCATAGTACGCGACCTCTTCTACAACCTGCCCGCGAGGCGCAAGTTCCTCAGGGCGGACAACGCGGAGACCTCGCTCATCACCGACTTCGTCTCCAAGCTCGCGATAGCCTATCCCTCGATAAGGGTGAGGCTCATCTCCAACGGCACCATACTCTTCTCCACCACCGGTAAGGGCGACCTGCGCCAGGCCATACTCACGGTCTACAGCAGGGCGGTCTCCGACAGCCTGCTCCCCGTGGACAGGAGCGAGGGCGGGATCCGCGTGAGCGGCTTCGTCAGCGACCCCCTGAGCGGGCGCACGAGCCGCCGCTACCAGATCTTCTTCGTCAACGGCAGGCTCATCAGGAGCAGGCTCATAGAAGGCGCTCTAGACTACGCCTACAGGGACAAGATGTTCGAGGGGAGATACCCCGCGGCCTTCCTGTTCATAAGCGTCCCGCCTGAGAGCGTCGACGTGAACATACACCCCAGCAAGACTGAGATACGCTTCTTCGACGAGCAGCCCTTAAGGGACGCCGTCATACTCGCGGTGAGGTCGGCTCTGATGGATCCCGCCGCGCTCGCGGTCAGGGATGAGGAGCTCGGAAGCGGGGCGGATCCCGCGGTATCCGGCGCGGAAGCCGGCTCCGTCCTGGACGCTGCCGGTGCTTCAGCACCAGCCTCTTCCGCAGGGACGGGCGCCGCTACCTATATCCCCGCTGTGAGCCTTCCCTCGCGCGCGGACGCGCTCGGCGAGCTCGCCCGGCTGCGCGAGAGCAGCAGATCCTCCGGAAGCGAGGCCCACGTGGTCGAGATCCAGGAGGAGATAGGGGCATACGGCGCGGACGGCGAAGAGCGCTTCAGCTTCTCGTCCCTCGAGACCGTGGACATAGTATTCAGCACCTACATCATAGCGAAGGACGACTCCTTCCTGTACTTCATAGACCAGCACGCGGCGCACGAGAGAGTGCTCTACGAGAAGCTCACCAGGCGCTTTTCCGGCGCCGAGAGCGGGTCGCAGATCCTGCTCGCTCCCGAGCTTCTGAGCCCCGGAGCGGCCGTCAAGCAGGCTCTCGAGGCTGCCATGCCTCAGCTCTCGGAGATGGGCTTCGAGCTGGAGGATTTCGGGCCCGGCGAGCTGCTGCTCAGGGCCGTTCCCTCGTGCATGGATCTCTCCGAGGCCGAGAGCTTCCTCGCGGAGCTCTTCGACAGCGACGTCTCAGAGCTCAGGAACTTCGAGCTCAAGAGGGACGAGATCGTATCCAACTCCTGCAAGGCCGCCGTCAAGGGCGGCGACAGGATAAGCGAAGGCGAGGTCAGGGCTCTGCTCGCGGACCTCGACCGCTGCGAGAACCCGATGTCCTGCCCGCACGGCAGGCCGACCATGCTGCGCTTCTCGCGCTACGAGTTCGAAAGGCTCTTCAAGAGAAGATGATCAGGCTCATAGTCATAGCGGGACCGACCGCCGTCGGGAAGACCGAATACTCCATAAGGCTCGCGCGGGACCTGGGCGGCGAGATAATCTCCGCCGATTCCATGCAGATCTACGAGCACATGGACATAGGGAGCGCCAAGCCCTCCGCGGAGGAGCTCGCCGCCGTGAGGCATCACCTCATAGGCGAGATCGACCCGAGGCGCAGCTTCAGCGCGGCCGATTACAGCGCGCTGGCGAGGGAGCGCATAGCCGAGGTCAGTTCGCGCGGCAGGCTTCCCATACTCTGCGGCGGCACGGGGCTCTACATCAACAGCGTCATCTACGACATGGACTTCTCATCTCCGGAGGGGGACGAGGAGTACCGCAGGGAGCTGCTCGAGCGCTGCGGAAGCGCCGAAGCCCTGCATGCGAGGCTCGCCGGGCTAGATCCCGGGGCGGCCGCGCAGATACATCCTAACAACGTCAAGCGCGTCCTGAGGGCTGTCGAGAGGCTCGAGAAGGGCGAGGGGCGCCTCCGCCCATTCAGCGAGAGCTTCAGGCCGTCGGCTTCCTATGAGCCGGTGCTCATAGGGCTCACGCGGGACAGGGAGGAGCTATACAGCCGCTGCGACCGCAGGGTCGAGCTCATGCTCGAAGCCGGCCTCGAGGACGAGGTCAGATGTCTCCTGGACATGGGCCTCAGCGGGGACGAGATCTCCATGAAGGGCATAGGCTACAAGGAGGTCATCGCCTGCCTCAGGGAGGGGCGTCCCGCGTCGGACGCCGCGGAGCAGATCAAGCTCAACACCAGGCACCTCGCCAAGCGGCAGTACACCTGGCTCAGGCGAATAGAGGGCATGAGATGGTTCACGCTGCGCGGCAGCGGATTCGATGAGGATACATACGGGGAGATCAGGAGATATGCCTCAGCTGAAGATCCAGAACAAGACAGATAAGCCGGACAACGTAGTCGAGAGAGAGGCGAAGGTCCTGGACGAATACCGGAAGCTGCAGGAACAGCTGCCGGGTTTTCTGAAAGGATTTTATGTCTACTTAAACGGCAACTCGCTGCCTCTCACGAGGCTCTCGTACCTGAGGGACATACGCTTCTTCTTCTCGTATCTGCTCTCGGAGACCCCGCTCGGCTCCGATAGGAAGGATATAAAGGAGATCAGGGCTGAGGACATAGACGCCCTGAAGGCCCGCGATGTCAACTACTTCATCGATTACTGCAGGCATTACTCGGTGAAGGACGAGGACGGCATAGAGACGGTCTACGAGAACAGCAACGCCTCGCTGAGCCGCAAGAAGTCCTCGCTCTCGGTCATGTTCAAGTTCCTCTACAGGGACGGGGTCATAAGCTCCAACATTACCGACGGCTTCGATCCCATAAGGCTGCCCAAGCCCGGCGAAAGGGAGATCAAGGCCCTGCAGGACGACGAGGTCATGCGCATGCTCGACGCCGTGGTCACCGGCGACGGGCTTACTGAGCACGAGAAGGACTACTGGGAGAAGACCAAGCTCAGGGACAAGCTCATACTGTTGCTGCTTCTGACCTACGGGCTCAGGCTCTCGGAGCTTCAGCAGCTCAACGTGAGCTCCTTCAACTTCGAGCGCGGCGAGTTCAAGATCTACCGCAAGAGAGGCAAGGAATCCATCATGCCCGTCAACCGCACCATAAGCGAGGCCTTCTCGGAATACGTGAGCCTCGAGCGCGCGCCCGAGGAAGAGCTCCCGCCGGAGAGCAGGGACGCGCTGCTGCTGAGCCTTAGGGGCACGCGCCTCACGGACAGGCAGCTCAGGCAGATAGTCAAGAAATACACTTCTATATCGCTCGGGACCTCGAGAGACCGCGGCTACAGTCCGCACAAGCTCAGAGCTACCGCCGCCACCAGCCTCATCGGCCGCGGCAACTCGGTCTACGACGTTCAGGAGCTGCTCGATCACGACAACGTCACCACCACCCAGCTCTACGCCGCGCACAGGCTCAACACCAAGCGCGAGCTCATAAAGGGCTTCGAGTGGGGCGACGACATGATCAAGCCGGATGAGGGAAAGTGAGCGCCGCGTCCCTGGACGCCGGGCGCATTCAGAGCAAGGAGGTAACATGGCAAGGGGGAGAGTGGATATACTGGACAGGAGCCTGCCCGCGAGGACGGTGATCATGTCCATAGTGTGGCCGTGCCTGATCGAGGAGTTCATGATGATACTCGTCGGCTTCGTGGATACGGCCATGGTCGGCAGCGTCGGAGTCAACGCCACGGCTTCGGTCGCGCTCGGCTCGCCCATAATGATGCTGACCAACGGCTTCATGATGGGCCTTTCGATGGGCTTTTCGGTGCTCGTCGGGCACAGCATAGGCGAGGGCAGAAAGGACGAGGGCCTGAGGATCATGCGCCAGACGGTGTACCTGGTCCTGGTCTTCGGAGTGTTCATGAACCTGCTCTACGCGTTCTTCTTCACGCCGTACCTGCCGCAGCTCATGAGGGCCAAGCCCGAGATCTGGGAGAGCTCAAGCAGCTATCTCTTCCACATAGGCTGGTCCAGGATATTCATAATCGGAAGCTTCACCGCCAACGCGATACACCGCAGCCAGGGCGACACCCACACCGCCATGGTCGCAAACGTCTCCGCGAACATCTGCAACTGCGTGCTGAATTTCCTGTTCATCTATCCGACCAGGACGCTTACGGTCCTTGGCATGAGCTTCACCATGATAGGCTGGGGCAAGGGCGTCACCGGAGCCGCCATCGCGACCTCGATCGCGAACATAGTCTCGTTCGTCATCTCGTTCAGCAAGCTCTTTGATAAGAAGAAGGAGATCCCGCTGAGCTTCGACGGCTTCCCGAAGTTCGAGCCGCACGTCTACGCGTCGGTGTTCCGCCTCGGCATCCCCGTCGCCCTCGAGCGCGCCATCATCTCCTTCGGGCAGATCATCATCACCAGCATGCTCGCCGACGTCGGCACCTCGACCCTCGCGGCTCACAACCTCGCGGGCAACGCCGAATCGGTCTGCTTCATCTCCGTCATGGGCTTCGGCACGGCCGCGACGACGCTCGTCGCGCAGTGGCTCGGCGCCGGCGACCACGAGAGGGCCGAGGAGCTCGCGACCAAGTGCATCAAGTACTCCATAACCGTCATGGGCTGCGTGGCCTTCATACTCTATTTCATCTGCCCCTACGTCATAGACGTCTTCACGAACGACCGGAGCGTAATAGACATGGGCTCCGAGGCGCTGAGGATACAGTGCTTCGCCGAGGTCTTCAGCGCGGCGACCATGTGCATCTCGGGCATACTGAGGGGCGCCGGAGACGTGCGCTACAGCACCTTCTCCTCGATAGTCGGCATGTGGGTCGTCAGGATCCCGCTCGCGATCGTCCTGGTGAGGGTCGTCGGGCTCGGGCTCAACGGGGTATGGATCCCTATGGCGGTGGACTGGGTCGTGCGCTGCGCGCTCATGACCCACAGGTACCGCAGCGGCAAGTGGAAGCACGCCTTCGAGGCCCGCAGAGGCTGAAGACGGGACGCACGCGCGTAATCGACCGTAAAAATATTATGTTATAACCATTGAGGACAAAGGACAGTTTCAGCAGTATGGATCAGCTTACAAAGGATTTTCTTAAGAGGAACTACGGGATCGATCATGAGGTCTCAGCTATGGCCGACGAGGCCGAGAGGGAGATCGCGGAGGTCTTCGCCCGCTACGAGCGCACAGCGGAATACAACCAGTACAAGGTGCTCAGGGCGTTTCACGACAACTACGTCAGCGACACTCACTTCGCCTGGGCGAACGGCTACGGGCACGACGATCCGGGCCGCGCCGTCTGCGGCAAGGTGTTCGCCTCCGCCTTTGAGACCGAGAGCTGCATAGTCGGTCCCTTTATCTGCGACGGGACCCACGCTCTGGCGTGCTGCTATCTGGGGCTGCTGCGCCCAGGCGATGAGCTCCTGTACTGCACGGGCGAGCCCTACGACACCATGGAGACCGTCATCGGCCTCAAGGGCGACGGCAACGGCTCTCTCAGGAGCTACGGCGTTAGCTTCAACAAGGTCGAGCTCACCGCGGATATGAAGATCGATATCGAGGGCGTCAAGGCCGCGATAAAGGATAACACCAGGGTCGCCGTGCTTCAGAGGTCCATAGGCTACTCCTTCAGGTACGCCTTCAGCATTCCCGAGATACGCGAGTGGGCGGCCGCCTGCAAGTCCGTGAAGCCCGGTATCATATGCATGGTCGACAACTGCTACGGCGAGTTCCTCGACACGAAGGAGCCTGTGGCCGTCGGCGCCGACATAATGGCGGGCTCCCTGATGAAGAACCCCGGCGGCGGCATCGCCATGGGAGGCGGCTACGTCGCCGGAAGAGCTGATCTCGTCGAGACCGTCTCCTACAGGGTCATCGCGCCCGGGATCGGCACCGACGCCGGCCTCATGTACGACCAGACCAGGAGGATACTCCAGGGCATATTCATGGCTCCGCGCACCGTCTGCGAGGCGATCAAGGGCGCCGCTCTCTTCGCCAAGGCCTTCGAGAAGCTCGGCTACGAGGTCAGCCCCAGAGCCGAGGATCCGAGGAACGATGTCGTCACCGCGATACGCATGAAGTCCGAGGAGCAGCTCACCGCCTTCTGCGAGGGCGTGCAGGCCGCGGCTCCTATAAACGCCCATTACGCTCCCGAGGCCGGCGAGATGGCCGGCTACGAGGACAGCATCATCATGGCCTCCGGTTCCTTCGTCCAGGGCAGCACCATGGAGCTCTCTGCGGACGCTCCACTCAGGGAGCCCTATACCGCGTACTTCCAGGGGGCGCTGAGCTACGACCACGCCAAGTTCGGGCTCATGAAGGTGCTCCAGTCCCTGAAGGACAGGGGACTCCTGTAGGGCAGCGGAGAGGCGGCCTGCGGAAGCCCTGCGTGCCGGGATCTCGATATCCGACAGGGCGCGCACTCTGAAAAACGTTGAGATATCAACGCTTATACCGATCTAAAGCGGCAGCTTTGGCTGTCGCTATTTTTGTACAGGCATCCTGATATAATGGTACCGTAAAGAGGCGGGAAACAAAAAAAGAACGAATGTTCGAAATTGATCATTGACAAAAGAACAAATGTTCTGCTATTATAGCACTGCGAACAAACGTTCTTTGACGCCCCCATGCTCACTTCGAAAGCGAGGTACAGACATGAAGAGATACAGGATAGCCAACAAGTTCAGATTCACGGTATTCACGGCCTGCGTCCTGCTGGCGCTGAGCCTCATCATCGGCAATCTCACCGGCATGGACCGCGCCTACAGCGATCCCGAGAAGACCTACGTCAGCGTCGAGGTCGTCAGCGGCGACACGCTCTGGGATCTCGCCAGGACCTACGGACCCTCGGACAAGGACGTTCGCCTCGTCATAAAGGACATCTGCGCCATCAACGACGTCAGCGCTTATACTCTGGTCCCCGGGCAGAACCTCCTCATCCCTCAGAGCTAGAGCCGGCGCGTCGCTGGCTGGCTCCCGGCGGGGCAGCCCTGAAGGCGTAAAACTCGAAAACTCCATCAGCGTGTGGTATCATAGATGGCGGCAGGCAAACTGCCGCCGTTTATTCACAGGAGGAACGAAATGGACAGGTACATCAGAGTGACCGGCAGGAGCAGGCTCAGCCTCGCGCCGGACACCACAGTGCTCAATATGAACATCAGCGGCGAGTGCTCCGACTACAGGGAGACCATAAAGATGGCCTCTGAGAAGTCGGCCTCGGTCAAGGCCATATTCACCGGGCTCGGCTTCGATCCCGAGGACGTCAAGACCGGCTCCTTCAACATATCCGACCGCTACGAGTCCTACAGGGACGAGAACGGCGAGTACAGGCAGCGCTTCGCCGGCTACAGGTTCGACCATCAGATGAGCGTGAGCTTCTCCATAGAGAACGAGCTCCTGGGCCGCTGCCTGGCGTCTCTGGCGTCCTGCGAGGCCGATCCGGAGTTCCACATCGCCTATACCGTAAAGAACCGTGACGGGGTCAGGGACGAGCTCCTGAAGGCAGCTCTCGCCGACGCCCGCGAGAGAGCCGAGGTGCTGGCTACCGCAGGCGGAGTCGATCTCGACAGGCTCGTCAGCGTGGATTCCTCTGAGATAGGCTCAGATCTCACGGTCAGGCCGATGAGCCTTCGCATGGCCAAGATGAACGACGCCGTTGCTGAGGAGTCCTTCGCCATGGACATCACCCCCGCGGACGTGAACGCGGACTGCAGCCTGGTCGCCGTATGGTCCATACGCTGAGCCTCTTCGGAAAAGGCCTGTTCGGGCTCCCTCAGCGCGGCAGATCCAGAAGCTCCGGCCGCGGCGCGAAGCCCGGTAAAGCCGGCGGGCCGGGGCGTCCCTCGTCCCGCCGCTCATCGCGCCGTCCTCCGGCGCCTCCTGTAAGCGTCACAAAAGAGGAAAAGGAGCGCGCGATTGCCCTTATAAGGGAAGAATACCGCAGGCTAGACGCGCTCTGCGGCGTCGACAGCAGCTCCTGCTCCGTCAGGATCTCCACCCGCATGGTGAGGCGCCTCGGGACCTTTACCCTGAGGAGGGAAGGGGCATCCTGGGGCGGCATGGAGATAGCGGTGTCGGCGCGCATACTCGGAGACGCCGGGCTGTTCACCGACGTCATCAGGCATGAGTACGCGCACATGCTGGTGTACCTGAGGGACGGAAGCGTCCGGCACGGGCACGACCGGGTCTGGAAGGCAGCCTGTCTGGAGGTCGGCTGCGAACCCATGGCGACCAGAAAGCTCCTACCCCGTTAGAACAAATGTTCGCGCAGGGTACGGGCGCAAAACGGCCCCTGAAGCCATGGATCCGGGCCGATACAAGATATTGACTGTAACAGTATACGGTTAAGCACTTTGCTGTTTCAGCATGTCAGCGGTTCACGGCGCTCAGCCCTGAGTGAATGTGTGAACTGACGTCCAAACCGGGCAGGCTGCCGTGCGCGGGACCGGTCAGAAGCCTTATGCGCCGGCTGATCCCGGGAAGTGCCGGCGGAGCTTGCGCAAGTCCGCGGAGGAGCCAGGCAGCCGGTCCATCCGAGCGCATTATCCGGCGTTCAGCCTCAGAGAACTGAGACTTCGTCTGAGAGGACTTTGAGCGCGGAGGTATCATATATCGACGAGGGGTATTAAAGTCGCTTAAAACGGCTCTCAGAGCCTCGTGCTTATAAGCAGCTTGCGGAGCGCCGAAAAGGCTCCGGAGGAGATGCAGACCCTCGGAGCTGACGATGCCTGCGGGATATACAGACTGCCGGGCATGATGAAGCTCATATCGATTACCACCGCGGGATCCATTAAAGCGTATGCGGCGCGCAGCGGATGACGCCGAGGCAAGCGCGCCGTTCAGTAACAGAAGAATACTGTTTAATCGATGTGAGTCCTCCAGAGCGCCCCAGAGCCGCCCGGGGGACTTTGAGGCTCCGGGGGACTTCGGGGGACCCGGAGAACCGTTATGACACCCCCTGTCCGCTATAACTATACCGAAAATTATGATTTTAGGAATAGTTATCGGTTTTAAACACAACCGGAGCGCCGTCCTTCAGCGCCCCGGCTCTTCTTATCCCCTGCCGCCGCCGGAGGCCTGAAACGGCCGCCTTGGGCAGGTCCGGGTGTGTTCACAACGTCTTGCCGTTCTCAGGGTTCCATGATCCTCGTGAACGCTTCGATCATCAGCGCGGCTTCACCGCGCGTCAGCGGCTTTCCGGATACCGCGGGCTCCGCGGTATCTGCCGGTCCTTCCGGCATCTCATGCTCCGCGGGATCTGCACAAGTCTCGTCTTCCGCAGCCCCGTCTTCTATCACCGCACTGACATTCAGTATCTCAGCCATTCTCTTCAGAGCGGCCCGGAGCTGCTCCGCGCTGACGGCCTCACCGGGCGCGGATCCGACGCTCTCTGTTATCCCCTGCTCAGCCGCCCACATGGCGGCTTCGGAGTACCATTCATCCGGCAACGCGGCTTCCACAGAATGCCCTGCATCAGCCGATTTCGCTTCCTCAGCGGGCCGATCTGCTTCGCTGTCCTCGACGCGCTTCGCGTACCCCGCCGGCTCGGGGCTTCCGGCCAGCCTGTGCAGAGCGCAGACCGTCATAGCCCTCGTCATCGGGGCGTCCGGCATGAAGAGCCCGCCGCAGCCGTTCATAATGCCCATCCCGGACAGGGACAGAGCCGCTTCCAGATATTGGCTTCCGGCAGGCAGATCCCTGAAGGGATACGGGACCTCAGCGTCCCTCGAGACCCTTCCCCAGCCGCTCCTCGCGTCGAAGCCGGGCTCGTACATGTCCTCGGCAAGCTGCGCGAGCGCCTCGCGGACCTCAGCAGGCGTCATGTCCGGATAACGCGCCCTGATCCCGGCGCAGACGCCGGTCACGATCGCGCAGGAGTAAGATGTCCCGCTCACCGTCACGGGAGCGCTCCCGTTCCTGCAGCTCGCCGCAGTCAGATCGACGCCCTCAGCCAGCACGTACGCTCCGTTTCCCGAGAAGCCGGCCGCGGCGCCGCCGCTGGAGCTTCCCACGGATATCACGCTGCCGTAGGCCGCCGGGTAGTATGCAGGTCCGCCTTCTCCGTCGTTTCCCGCGGCGCTCACTATGACTACGCCCTTCTCCTCCGCGTAGGCGCAGGCTCTCCTTAGCTCCTCGCTGTCCTCGGAGGTCGAAAGGCTTATGTTTATAATGCTGCAGCCGAATTCGTCCACCGCGTCGAAGATCGCGCGGCAGAGCGCTTCCGTCCCGCCGTTTTTTATCGCGCCCGTAGGATAGGCGTCGATGACTACGAGCGGGACGGCCGCGGCTGCTTTCATCGCCCCTGGGGGGACGGGGAGATGCTCTTCAGGCAGGCCGGAGAAGTCTTCAGCGAAGCTCCCCTGGCCGTTTTCCGGAGCGAAGCAAGGCGCTCCGGGCACTCCCTGATCGGCGGAACCAAGCACGAGGCTCGCGGCAGCGGTGCCGTGGCCTATCCTGTCCCGGGTATCCGCTTCAGGGAAAACGTAGTTTCTTCCGGGCTCGACCAGGCTCTCGTCTATGTGCCTGGTGCTGATCCCGCTGTCTATGAAGGCGATACGGACGCGGGGGCATGCCGGGGGAGCGGCGTCCGCGTTTACTGCGAACGCCGCATCGGAGGACCCCGCCAGCGCCAGAAGCACTGTGAGCAGCAGCGCTATGCGCCGTATCGATTTTTTGATAGTTGTTTTTTCCATCCTGTATCCCCGATCAGCGCAGGCAGTATGTCACGGAGGATGCCTTTCAGCTCGTGTCCCGTTTATAAGCGGATCCCGATCAACGCAGGCTGCGGATAACGGCCTCCGTCAGACGCCTCATGACCGCCGCGTTTTCCGCGCGGGTCGCGAAGCCCTTCGGATCGAAGCCGCCGCCGGACTTTCCTTCGATGATGCCGGCCCTCTGGCAGAACTCAACATCTTCGGCTGCCCAGGAGGCGATGCTCGCCGCGTCAGTGAAGCTCTTCTTCACGCCGAGCTCGAGCTTATAGCCCGCGGAGCGTATGTATCTCGCGACCAGCGCGCACATCTGCTCCCTGGTCACGCTTCCGTTCGGGTCGAACGAGGTCTCGCTGACTCCGCTGACGATGCCGCCCTCCTGAGCCCAGATCACGGGGATCTCGTACCAGGAGCCCTTCGCGACGTCCGTGAAGCGGCAGCTTCCGCCCGTCTTCGGACTGCCCGCGAGGCGGTACAGCACGGTGACGAACATGGCCCTCGTCATGGTCCCCTGAGGATCGAACTTTCCTTCGCCTACTCCGGAGAAGAGGCCGCTCGCCGCCGCCCTTATGACGTAGTCCTTTGCCCAGTGCCCTTCTATGTCGCTGAAGGCTGCCGGGCGCTCCTCGAAGCGCACCGCATCTCCCTCGGGCTTCAGGTAGATGAGCGTTCTGCCGTCGACCGCGGACATCGGCACTGTCTTTACGCTGCCGCCGGCGTCCGTGTAGACCGCCACGTAGCGCATTGGATCGGCGCCCTCGGGGATGTCCTTATAACCGAGAACGGAATCGCTGCCCGAGCCGCCCGAAGGCGCGGGCTGGGGCTTGGGACCGCCTTCACTCTCGAACAGAGCTTTGGCGCTGACGCTGCCCGCCGGCATGGTGAAGCTTATCTCGGCCGCGGAGCTGTCTGCGACGCTGACGCCGCTGATCTGCCAGCCCTTGAAGGCGTAGCCGGTATCGGCCGACGCTCTGAGGACGACCGCGGAGCCGGGCGCGTAGTAGCCGCCGCCCGAGGCGCTTCCGCCTATGGTGGAGCTCACGGATACGAAGCCCTCGGCGCTGTCGGAGCCGAGCGTCAGGTAGGCGCTGCGGTAAGCTCCGGACGAGATCTCGACCATCGCGGTCACGAAGCCCTTGGTGGACGCGGCGTAGCTGAGCTTTCCGTCGCTGCTGACGACCGCTTCGCCTTCGGCCGCGCTGGCGCTCCAGAGCACCATGTCGGGATCGAGCGCGAAGCGCATGCCCTTGGACGTGATGCCCGCGAGGCTGAGAGAGGCGCTGCCGGCGGCGGAAGTGTCGATGTTTCCTTCCGGGGGCTCCGTGCCGTCAGCCATGATGACGATCTCGGCGAGGTCGCCGAGCGCCGGGTTGACGACGAAGGCCTCGTAGGGCTCGGTGCTGTTTCCGTTTACGTCCTCAGCCGCGATCGTCACGCTGTGGGAGGCGCGGCTGTTGTACTCGGGGATGGAGAGCTCTATGGAGAAGATGCCCTCGCTGTCGATGCTTCCTCCGGCCTGAGAGACGGTCTTGCCGCTTATAACGGGCCTGCCGTCTATGCTTACGCTAAGCAGGGCGTCCGGGGAGCTGATGCCCTCGATGAGCAGGCGTCCGCCCTCCCCGAAGGCGCTGCCGCTCAGCGGGGAGCTTATCATGAGCCTGGGAGCCTCGGTATCCACCGTGAAGCTGTAGGACTCGGAGAAGCGGTCTCCGTCCAGCGCGCTGCCCCTGAGCGTCAGGGTGTGAGTGCCATCGCTCAGGCCTTCTATCCTGAAGGACGCGCTCTGGGCGGGGCCGAAGCTTCCGCCGGCGCCCTCCTCCCCTTCTCCGAAGGCTCCGCTGTCGTCCAGGATCCAGGTCCCGCTGACGGCCTCGGAGAAGCTGGCGCTGAAGTCGAGGCTGCTCTCTCCGAATACGGTCTCAGCGGCGCCGTCAGCCATGCCGCTTATAGACGTGAGGGTCTTCCCGCCGGCGCTGAGCCTGACCTCCGGGGTCACGGCCTCGGGGAGCAGCACGGCCTGGCTGAGGTATTCCCTGCCGTACACCATGGTATCGGCCTCGCCGTCGCCGTCGCTGTCAACGGCCGCGCAGGGGGTGACGCCTATGATGTAGCGCCTGCCGCCTTCGAGCCCGAAGACCTCGCTGCCTCTGGTGGCGGAGTCGGGATCGCTGCCGTCGGCCTTTACTGGAGCGGTATAGCTTCCGCCCACCTCGAAGCGGGTGGCGCCGTCTTCCGCCTTCTCGACGGTCATATCGGTTATGTCGGTCGCGTTTCCGTCCTCGTCATAGACGCTGACCGCGTAGACCGTGGTCACGCTGTCAGCCGGCTCGGGCACGGTGACGCTGAACTTCAGGTCTCCGGCGGAGGCTATGCTCAGGCTGTCTATCGCGGCCGGGGTGTTGTCGTTGGTGAGCCTCACTCTGGAGGAGCTGTGGATCACTCCGTTGACCTGGTCGTCCTTGGAGTAGACCGCCCTCACGAGGTAGTCCCCCGCGGGGATGTCTGCCGGGACGGTCAGCGAGGCGCTTCCGCCGCAGATGACGGCGCTGTCGGTAAGGCTGCCGTAGCCGTCCTCCCCGGTGAGGGGATAGCCCGCGTCGCTCGAGGGATCGTCGCTCTCCGCGAGGAAGAAGCTTACGCTGTCGAGCTCGTCAAGGGCACTTCCGGTCCAGCTGATCTCCGCGCTGCCGCCTGCGGCGAGCGCGCCGCCGGCCGACACGGAATCGAGCTCGGGCAGAGGCTGCACGTTGTACATCAGCACGTCCGCTGCGGCGCTTCCGGTGCTTATGAACCAGTTCTTTCCGAAGTGCGCCGGGTCGGTCACGGAGAAGCCCATGCTCGCCTTACCCTCGTACCAGGTGACGTTCGCGTCGGCCTCGTCGATGTTGCTTCCGTCGTAGAAGGTCAGAGGCAGCTCGTTTCCGCCGCCCTTCGCGTCAGTCACGCTGAAGCCCGCGGCGAGCGCCCTGGCCTCCTCGAGGCTTTCGGCGTCGAAGCTTATCTGGATCATGGACTGGGTGTTCCCGCTTCTGTAGTCGCCCAGGTTGAACTTGTGGGCGGTCTTGTCTCCGTCAGACCATATGCCCCTGGCGTCCATCAGGATCAGGTCGCCTTCGGACATGGGCTGAGCGAAGCTCGGCGCCTCGAAGTTGGTGCCGACCTTCATGTAGAGGGTGCGGTCGTTCTCCTCGTCGTAGGCTACGGGATAGCCGCCCTCCTTCTCGCCGGTGCCCTGGAAGAGGAGGTTCGGATAGGTCGGATAGGCCTTGTCTCCGGAGGAGCCGAACTTGACTCCCTCCTCGCCCCAGTAGTAGGTGATGCCGGTGTAGATCTTGACGACCTCCACGGCGCCCCAGATCTTCTCGGTGTTAATGCCCAGGTCAGCCGCCGCGATGTTCATGCCGCCAACGGCGGGGACCGACGCGGGGATCTTCACCGCGGCTCTGAGGAACATCTCGAAGAACCAGTCGCTGTAATCCTTGCCGACCAGTATGATGTAGCCGTTGCCCTCGATGCACTTCTCGAACATGCTCACGGAGATCGCCGCGTGGAGCTTGAGGTCGGGAAGCCACTGGAAGCCCAGCTGCACCTTCTTGATGACCTCGATCGTGTCGGCGACCTTGATGTCGGTGCCGGTCAGCGTGAAACCGTTCAGGGACATCTCCAGCTTGCCCGTTCCGTCGAGGACCTGGATCAAGCTGAAGCTCAGGGTCATTATCAGCTTGAGGGGCGGAAGCCCGCTCGTGCAGAATATCGTGTCGTAGAGGTTGGAGAAGCCTCCGCCGGCTCCGGTTATCCAGATGACGCCGCAGCCGTCGGCGTTGAGTCCCGGCTTGATCCCGCCTATGTAGAAGTAGAGCTCGTCGGGGATGGGTATGTCGTTCTTGCTCTTGAAGCTGAGCTTCGCCTCCATCTTGATCTTGTCGGTCATCTTGCAGTTGCCCGCGAGGCCGAAGGACCAGTCGTTGATGGTGTTGATGGAGAGTTTGCCCTCGATGGCGGCGAAGTTCTCGATGACGTTGCGTATGGTTACGTCGACCTCGAAGTTGAGCCCGACCAGTCCTTCCTTTCCGAAGAGTATGTCCTGTATCATGACCGAGGCCTGCGCGCCCTTCTGGGTGTCAGGCGCCGCGTTGCGGTCGTTCATGCTCAGGTCTGTGAGCTTCTCGAAGCGGCTGCCGTGGTAAGCGTACTGGTATATGCTCGCTCCCCGCCAGTCCTTCCATAGCTCCTGCATGCGGCCGAAGTAGCTCGCCGTGCCGTAGTCGGTATCGTCGTCATCTGCGACGCTGAGGAAGCTCAGGGACAGGCCGGCGCTGAAGGATATGACCCTGTCGGCCTCCTTGCCGTCCACCTCCATGACTCCGAACTGGCCGTATGCCAGCTTGAACACCATGCCCGCGATGGTCTGAGCCACGCTGAAGACGTTCGGCCAGATCAGGGTTATGGGCGTTGAATTGCTCTGCTTGCGCACTCCGTTGGCCGTGTAGCGGATGAGCGAGTAGTCGTTGCCCTGCTCTATCTTGGTCAGAGCCGCCTTGCCTGTCCACACCGAGGTCCTGGCTCCGCTCGTGTAGAGCTCGCCGTCGATCTCGACCAGTATAGGCGAGCCGAGAGCGCCGGAAACGCCCTGCTCGTAGTTCTCGTAGTATATGGAGATGGTCCCGCCCTCGAAGTCGACGCAGTTGTTGATCGTGACGGGGTTGTCGATCTTTTCCTTCCTGGTCCTGGGATCCACGACCTTCTTGCTGACCGCGGAGTAGTAGAGCCCTCCGGTGGTCTTGCCGTTCTCCTTGACGAGGTAGCGGTTGTCGGCGGTGAAGGCTCCGCGCAGGACTATGAGTATCTCCTTCCAGGCGTGATCCTTCGCGGAGGAGAAGCTCTGGAAGCCCGCCTCGTCGGCGAACCTCTCTATGCGGTAGTAGTATGGAACGTCCGCCGTGCCCTTTCCGTACTTGACCACGGCGAGGACTCCGTAGCTGTCGTTCCTGTACTTCGGGTTGTCGGAGATGCCGAACTTCAGGCACTCGGCGGTCTGCTTCTGATGCCTGGCCTCGACGATCTCCTTGTCAACCGCGGCGTCGCTCCACTCGAGCTGCAGGTAGTAGTTGCCCACGGGCAGCTCCAGCTCGCCGTCGAGCACTATGTCCGCGATGCCATCGTTGACGGTTATGTTCGACGCGGGTATGCTCCAGGACTTCTTGCCGTCGGTGCTGTAAGCCTTGAAGGCGGCGTTGCCGGCGGAGAGAGAGTCGTCGAGCAGCACGTCGTTGCTCACGGCGGCGTAGAGATGCCTGGTGCCGGAGTTGTAGACCGTGTCGGGCTTCATGGAGATGAAGCCGATCTTGGGTATGTTTCCGTCATTCCCGGGCAGCAGCAGGTATATGACCTTCTCTCCGAGCAGCTTGTCGCCTGTGATCTCGCCCTCGTACATGCCTATGGTGATGCGCTCATAGCTCGCGGATTCGAGCGGCTTGGCCTGGAAGTGCACGGTCTTGGTGACCGTCTCGCCCTCCTCTATCTCGGCGTAGGGAACGGTGAGCGGCGAGGCGCTGCTGAAGTCGAGGCCGCTCACGGGCTGCCCGCTGTCGCTCAGGGGGCGCAGGCCGCTCGTGCTGGTCACGGCGAGCTTGACGTCCCTGAGCTTGCGGGAGCTGTCGCTCTTGTAGTTCTCGGCGCTGACGGTCACGGAGAAGTCGGCTTGTCCGACGCTGCTCTCCCTGACGTAGCCGCTCCTGTCGCCGTTGAGCTGCAGGCGCATGGGCGCGACCGCGTTGATCGCTACGCTGTTCTGCAGCTTGACCTTGCTGTTCGAGTAGATGCCGTAGAACAGCAGCGCGGAGCCCGCTCCGCCGCTGGCGACGGTGCCGAGGTCGTAGTACATCGCGCAGGCGCTGTCGGCGGTGAGGAATTCGTTGGATATGTTGGTGAAGCCCATCCCCTCGTCCGGCGCGAAGTCGAAGAGGCTCGAGGCCAGGTCGTTCCAGTGGCCGATCGCGACCTTCTCAGGCTCGGAGACCACGTAGGCGGCGATCCTGGGATCGGCGACGTCGTCTATCGAGTAGAAGCTCCTGATGGTCACGGGATCGGTGATGATCTGCTCCTGGTCAAGGGTCTGGGTGTAGTCCATGCCCGTGAACTGGTAGTACGAGTAGTCCTTGTCGCCCAGGCAGGTGTCCAGCAGGACGCGCGCCTTGACGGGGACCGCCCTGCCGCTGTCGTTGCGGGCGGACAGGCTTATCGAGACCATTCCGTGCTCGTTGGAGTTGTCCTCAGCCAGCGATATGAGCTGGGTGAAGGTGATGCCGTCCACGCTCCAGACCGCGGCGATCTCGCCGCCGGCGGTCTTCGCGACGGTGACGCCGCTGGAGCCTGGGTACTTGCCTCCGAAGAGATAGTCTCTGGCATCCTTGCCGCTGCCCACCCTGAAGGACACGAACGAGGTGTCGTAGTGCCCGTTGTGGTAGAGCAGCTTCTTGTTGTTGTCGGACTTCTCCAGGAGGTCGCCCTCGACGGTCTTGATGAGGAAACCGCCGTTCTTGAGCGACACGCTGGCCTCTATGTATCCGTTGTCGATGCTGACGGCCTCATCCTCGGCCGCGAAGGCCGGGAGCTGCAGCATCGGCAGGATCAGGGCAAAACAGAGGAAAAGTGAAAGGATCCGTTTGCTTAGTCTCATTTGCTTGCCTCCTTACTGCTCGACATAGAGAAGCGTGCGATATGTCTGCCTGGACTGGGTCGTAACCAGTACGGTGTAGAAGCCGCCGCGGGTCAGCTCGATGCTGCCGTCCGACGCGATCTCGATGCTGTCGTGGAACGACTTCATCTGCCCTCTGGCGTATTTGCCCTTTACCACCTGAACGGTGTAGGGCTCGCTGCCGTCCTTGAGACCGCTGACTCCGAGGATGTGGGTGCCGGCTCTGAGGGAGAATGTTCCGCCCTCCTCTGTCACCTCTCCGTCCACGGTGAGCATGGGCAGGTTCTTGTCTATGACCTTGACGAAGCGGATCTTCTCGCCGGTGTTGCCCGCGAGGTCCTCGACGCTGTAGACGACCTCGTAGACTCCGGGCTTGCCGAGCTCCACCGCGGACATGTCGTAGCTGAGGGATCCTTCCCTTACTCCGACGTTGTCCCAGACGGTGACTCCGCTGTCCAGGAGGTTCCTGAGAGACGCCGAATCGCTGTCCTGCAGCACTCCGTAGGTCGACTTGTCAAAGCTCATCAGGGGCAGGGTCTTGTCTATGTTGTTGACCGTGAACACCGCGGAGGCCGTGTTTCCGGCCCTGTCCGCCGCGTTGATCCTGAAGGTGCCGTTCTCGGAGGCGCTGACTGTACCGCTCCAGCTTCCGTCCCCGCTCTCGCTCACGGTCCCGCAGGAGACCGAGCTGTCGGAGGAGCTGAGCCTGACGTACTCGTCGGAGATAACAGTCACGCGGACGTCGGAGCTGGTCGCGCTGGCCTCGTCGTCGAGCTCGAGCTCCAGCTCGGGAGCCCTGTTGTCCAGCACTGTGCCGGCGGAGGGCTTCACCGTGTAGACGGTGATGTTGCCCGCCCTGTCGTTGAACACGAGCTCTCTGACCTCGTCGGTCCTGTAGAGCACGAGCTCGAGGGGCTCCGCGGCGCTGTAGATCCTGCCCGCGGGGCCTTCGCCCATGCAGAAGACCTCCTCGCTGAAGCTGAGCCTGTGCCTCTCGGCGTACGGAGCCTCAGCCCCGCTGCGCTTCATCGGCGTCACGCTCTCGCTCACGGCCGGAGCCTCCTTGTCTATGACTCCGCCGGCGAGCCTGACGGTGGCGGTATTGCTCTTTTTGTTGGGGGCGGTGACGGTGACGTCGAGGGAGACCTCGGCGCCCGTCGTAAAGCGCACGGTCACCATCTGCGAGGTGTATTCCACCGAACCCCAGGCCGTCTCGGCCCTGCCGTCCGTGAAGACGAGCTCGTCGCCGTCGTTAGCCCTGACCCTGAGGATATCCTTGCTGCTGCTGATGTGAGCGGTCACGTTGGTCCTGACCGGGCCCGCAGCCGGGCTGTACTGATCCGGGCCGTTTCCGTCCGTGAAGCACGGCGACCAGGTCACCGTGAGTTCGGGCGCCTCGACATCTATGCCCGTGACGACGATGTTCTTGACCTTTATGTTGCCGGCCGCGTCGGTCGCCGTCACGCTGACCTCCTCGTTGTCGAAGAAGACCATCTTGTACGGATATGCCTCGTAGCCCGCGTCGCTGTTCGGTATGACGCCCTTTCCGGTCACGGTGACTCCTTCGGTCTGGTGGCCGGCGTCGTCGGTGTCGCTGACGCCGATGTAGACGACCTTGGTGTAGAGATCAAGGGAAGCGGTCACGGTATCGATCTCCGGCGCCTCGTTGTCGAAGCGGTAGGCCCCGTAGGGGATCTTCACCGCGCTGAAGTTGTCGGCCGCCGCCGCGGTGTCTACCGAGGCGCTGTCGACGACCACGATGTAGAAGTCGCCCGCGGCCTTATTCGTAACGAGGACGTTGTTGCCGCTGACCGCGACTCCGTCGATGTCGTCGTTCCCGGTGTTTTCGAAGCTCACGCTGCCCGGCAGAGAGCTCTTGACGATGACCTTCCATCTGGAGTAGTCGCTCGCATTCACCACGAAGTCGTAGCTCTGGGCGGTGCCGCAGGCGGCAATTGAGGCCTTTACCGCATCGTCGTCCGCGCTGCCGGGGAAGGCGTCCGCCTGTATGAAGCCGTCAGCCCTCTGCTTCCAGACGCTGACCAGGTCTATCGAGGGGGCCTCCTCGTCCTCGTAGGGAACGAAGTGGCCAATGCTGATACCGTACTTTCCGAGGCTTCCGTTGATGGTGTATTGCTTATCGGTGGCGGCGTCATAGTATCTGAAGCTGAAGCTGTCGTCGTCGCCCTCCCTGAAGGTCTTCTCGGTGGCGCCCACGGGGCTGGTCTCGCGGTCGGTCCTGTACGAGACGGTGACGTTTCCGAAGGTCTCGCCCCGGGGCTGCGTACCCTCTTTGTAGGTCCTGCTGAACTCGTCCATGCGGAAGTACAGGGTCTCCTCCGGAGCTCCGTCGACTATGTTTCCTATGTGTACGCGCAGTATGTCATTCTTGCCGTTCGCGCTGCGCACGATCTGATACTCGTGGACGTTCTGCGTGAAGGTCGCCGTGGCCTCGGGCATATCCTCGAAGGCGCCGCCCTCGCTGTACTGCGCCCTTCCGCTCAGGCTCTCGCTGTCGTCGTCCTCGACCGCCGTAACGGTGACTCCGGTCTCCTTGGAGACCCAGTCGAGGGTCGAGAAGGAAAGATCGTAGCCGTACTCGCCGAACACGCCGTCGAGTGCCAGCTCCTCCGTGTAGGTATTGCCGAAGGGGTCGCTGTAGCTTATGTTCCAGCTGCCGTCCTTACAGATCGGGAAGGCGTCGTGCCACTCGGTGCTGTAGCCCTCCGGCTCTCCGTCGCTCGAGCGTATCCAGCTCTCGAGCGGACGCACGGGAGCACTGAAGTTGACGTAAAGTGCCATGTCGTCACCTTCACCGGTCCTCTTGTAGACGGTGCCGGTCACCTTCGGCTTGACGCCGGAGACGCTTCTCGCGTGTACCACGCCGGGATTGTCAAATCTGGCGTAGTCTCCCTCGTCCATGATATCGTCAAAATACTGGAAGTCCGCGTCCGGCATTGTCCATCCGTTGGTATTGCCGTGAGCGTCCGTCGCCTTCGCGAACAGGGTCATGGGCATGGGCGCCGTCACTTCGGGGCTTACCGCGCCCTTAACGGTGACGATCATGCGCGCGAACTTCGCTCCGCCTGCGTATGTGGCTATTTCTCCGTAGTAATTGTGGCTGTTGAACGTGCCCTCGCGGACCATCTCAGCGGTCACCTCGTATATGCCCGTGCCGTTTCCGTCTCCGTCCTTCCAGACGAAACCGTCCTCTATCCCGCTCAGGGTCAGCCTCGCTGCCGGCTTCCCGGCTGCCTCGGCGTATTTAGAGTCGAAGAAGAACTCGAGGGTGACAGGCCTTGAAATGATCTCTCCGCTGTAGGAATCCCAGGAGTAGAAGCTGTCGTCGACCAGCTCGAAGGCCGCGGTGTACGTGCCGTCCGAAGCGGTGTCTATGCTGCCCAGCGGCCGCATGTTATCGCTCGTGAACAGGGGCGCGCTCCTGTCGGCAACGACAGCCCAGTCGGTGATGCCCATCGCATGCTTATTCCCGTACTGATCGGCAGCGTAAACGACGTAGTAAGGAGGCGGATCGCTCAGGTTCCCGTGATGTGTCAGATCGATGTAGCCATCTTCGAAATCCATCGGGATCGAGTAGCCGGTAAGGCCAATCTCCGAGTCGTACATGGGATTTATTATCCCGCAGGTCATATAGTCATCAGGATGGTCCAGACATGACCAGAAATCCGCGTTCGGGACCTTCGCCCTCCAGCTGCCGTCGCCCTGCATGGTCATGGGGATCCCCGAATCAAACCCGTAGCTGCCGTCAGTGCGGAGATATCCCCAGGCGGCGAAGAGCTCGAGTCCCTCGGCGTTATATCCGCTGTCCGGACTGAACACGATGTACGCTTCGTCCGGCCCCACGGTCGCGACGCTCGCGTTTCCCTTGAGATCCAGATCGTAGGGTGTCTCTATCGAGACCTCCCCTTCCAGCCCGATCTTCACCGGATGGACGGTGATGTAGCAGATCTCGGAGCTGCTGCCGTTGGCGCAGACTATCTGCAGGGCTACTGTATTGTCCTTCCCCGCCTCTACGCCTATGGTTCCCGTGGACGCGTCGGTCGCGTCTCCGAAGCGGAGCAGGCGCTTTCCGCTCCTGAGGGCCTCGCTGCCGTCCTCGTACATGTAGATATATCTCGGGTCGTCCTCTCCGGGACCGTTGTTGTTGCTGTAATCGAACCAGGAGCAGGCGAGGCTGATCTTCTCGTCGGGATCGTCAGCGTTCCAGGCGACGATGTCGACCGCGCCTATGACTCCGGCGACGTCCTTGTCATATAAGTCGAAGGACTTGTATTCGGTATACGGTTCATCGCCATTGTAGGAAGTGCAGCGTCTGAGGGCTTCCACGGAGAGCGCGACCGGAGTGCTTTCCGTCGGTATATAGATGGTCGATGAGGGGTCGAAGGCTAGATCGTAGTAGCGTCCCTCTTCATCTTCGTACTGTCTGCCGAGATGCTGAAGCTCGAGCTTTCCCGGCTCGGTACCGTCGAAGACGAACTCCTCGCCTCCCGCGTACAGCTCGATCGCGTAGGGCGCGTCTGGCGCGCTGTGTCTCGCCAGTATAAGGAACAGATTGGCGTAATCGACGCCTTCCCCCTCCAGATCAATTTCCGGCAGGGTCAGGGTCTGGACCGGTCCGCTGCCGGTGGCGCAGAGCATGCAATAATCTCTGTCCGTGATCAAGTCGTATTGGGAGACCGCAGCGTAGGGATCGCTGTCGGAGTAGACGGAGATAAACGAGTTCTTCCAGTCGATGTCCTCGTAGTTCCAGCCGTTCCTGTCGCTGCCGAGGTCTATGGTAACCCTTAGCCCTTCGGTGTTCGCTGGATTTCTCTCTTCGCTGTCCACGGTCCAGGGGAGCTCCGTGACCTTGTTAGTCAGCCTCGCGAGCTCCGCGGCGCTTGCCGGGGTGAAGATGTCTTCGATGTCCGCGGAGAAGACGTCTTCAGCGGTGTTTCCCGCCGGGGACTGCCTCAGCGTGAACTCCTCCGTCACGGCGCTGTCCGCGACTGTCAAGCCGTCTTCACCGTCTTCGCCGAGCTCCTCGAACATGTCGGCGCTTCCGGAGTATACGGTGACGTTCACATTGCCCGTATAGTCTTCGAGGAAATCATCCGCGTCTTCGAGCTCTGTGAAGGTATAGCCGTCCTCGTCGCTGAACTCCGCGCTCTGCCAGCTTCCGGCGAATACGTCGGACTCCTCGCTGTCCGCGAAGTGGATGTAATGGGCGCCGTCCCCGCTCAGCCTGACGTCGAAGAGCAGCGCTCCGCCGTTTTCGAGCGAGCTCACGCCTGCCTTGACCGCCGTCATGATGGCCGGCGACCAGTCGAGCGCGTAATCGGTGCTCTCGAGGCTGTAGCTGAAGCAGCCGAGCCCGGTTACTCCCGCGTTGCCCGCGCCGTCCTCGGCGTAGACCCACAGATCCTGTCTGAAGACCTCGCCCGTATCGACGGTGCCGGAAGCGGTCCATTTTCCGCCCTGCCTGACGGCCTGGATCCAGGCGTCCTCGTCGATATCGCTCCCGGAGGAGCCCGGCTCGAGCCACTGGTATTTGATGGAATCGATGCCGCTCGCGTCGGCGGCCTTGAGGACCACGCTTATGGTGCCCCTGTCCGCGCTGTTGTCGTAGCTGCGGCTCACGTCACCCGAGGTGACGGTAGGAGGCGCGCTGTCCAGGGCTACTCCCTCAACGCCGATCGCTGCGGTGTCAGCCCTGTTTCCAGCGTAATCCTGAAGCTTGAAGCTGATGCCGAGCTCCTGATCCGGGCCGAGGTCGAAGTGGGCCTCGGGATCCGGCTTAACGTGCAGATACTGCCAGTCGGAGGTCTGGACGAATGAGATATCGCTTCCCATGATCCCGTCGTGCCAGTCGGAGGCCTTTGCCGGAGGCGCCGCGAACGCGCTCACGGCGTACTGTATGCGCCCCGAGCTTCCGTTGGGATCGCTGAGCTTGAGGCTCGCGGGAAGCTCCTCGACTCCCGAACCGCCCTCGTTGTCTGTGATGATAAAGGGTATGGTGAACGTGCTGTTGGCTCCTCCGGTCTGCACCGCGTCTCCAAGTCTGAAGACCGGCGCGGAGGTATCGAGCTTGTAGCTCTCCTGAGCCGGGCTGAAGGCGCTCGAGGCCAGGTTGCCCGAGCTGTCGGCGATGCCGCTGCCCTCAAGATGGACAGAGGTGATCTTGATCTCGTCCTTTCCGCTGGGGTCGTCTACCGTCAGGTGGGTCTTGCTGTCCGCGGGGAGCGGGAGCCTTGAGGTCGAGAGCCTGCTCACGAGGCCGTTGGACCTTCCCCTGCCGAACTGTTTTCCGAGGCTGCTCGCCTGCACGAGGAATCTGAAATCGGCGATATCGAGCTCGAGGTATGTGCCGTTGTCGTACCTGAGGTTTGTCACCACGTACGCGTTGTCGATGAAATAGCCCTCGCACTCTTCCCAGAAGACCTGCTCGTTGAAATAGAGATTGAAGCCGAGCAGGTCTCCTGCTCCGAGGTACAGGTCGCTGGGATCTCCGTATTTGGGATCCTTGGGATCGAGCTCCGTAACCCCGCGCAGCGCCTTGATGTCGCCGTTGTTGAGCTCGGCGTCGAAGCTGACCTTAGCCGCGTATGGAGATTCGCAGTCGATGTAGAAGCGCTTCACGGGCTGCTCGTTACTGATGGGGTTGCCCGCGAGGTCTGTGATGTAGCTCCTCGCTTTGGTGAAGCCCTCCGGGCTCTCGACGGATCCCGGCTTGGTCACGGTGACGTATCCGTCCTCCTCGATAGTCCTGAGCGCTATGTCCGCGCTGCTGTGGACGAGAGCGGAGCCGTCATCGGCGGCGGAAGCGAAGTCGAGCCCTATTACGGTATAGAGCTTCGTGTCGCGCGGATCGACTATGTACTCGAAGGTCAGTGTATCGTTCTCGAGGCTCGTGAGGTGGGCGTAAAGCCAGTCCCCCTGCCCCTTGTTCTCGACCATGAGGCCTATGCAGAGCTTGCCCTTGCCCGCGGCCCTGTCGTCGGCGAAGCGCACGGGCTCGTCGTATCTGAGCTTTATGACGATCTTATCGCCCTTTCCGAAATCGGTGCAGGGATCGCCGGCCTCGTTGAGGATGCTGACCTCTGCGAGGCTGGGAGCGCTGTCGTCGCAGAAGGTGACGGCGAATTCCTTGGCCTTGCCTCCGCAGTCGCAGATCCCGCCCGGCCAGGAGATAGCTTCCCTGTAGCACTCGAGCCCCAGATAGTGGCCGGGCGCGTCGCTGTCTCCGGGCACGCTGTACATTCCGCCGGGAAGGTCGCTGAACTCGGCGCTGCCCCTGCGGACGCTCGTCTCGGTCTTGGAATAGCCGCTGGCCGAGATTATAGAGCCGTATCCCATGGCGCCGGTGAGAGGCGTGAGCTCGAGCTTGTTGTAGCCGATCACGTCGTATTTGTGGGTGCCGGAGGTATGCTTGTGATCGTAGCAGTCCAGGGTGGCCGCGAGCCCCACCTTGAGCTGCCCGTAGCTGTCGCTGAGCCTGGCCAGTTCGGTGTCGCGGAAGTCATCCCAGAGATAGACGTCGTAGCCCTTGAGCACGGTGTCGTACTTGAGGACGCTGCCCGAATCCCTCTCCTTGAAGTACCCCGCCGCTACCGCGTTGTAGTGGCTGCTCCTCATGACGGACTGGAAATAGTCCTCCTTGGCACTGGTCCGAGCGTTGAACAGCGCGAGCTCAGGCCTGCAGAAGAGCGAGTACTCGGGATCGGGATAGTTCGTCGTTTCGGGCGGCCGGTCGGGATCTTCGTCGTAGCCTCCCGGACCGTCGTCAGCGAAGACGGGCATCGCGCTCATCGGGACCGCGCAGATGATCAGGCAGACCGTCAGAACGACCGACAGCAATCGCTTGAGTTTCATGGCTTTTCCTCCCTGTTAGATACTTCAGCGCCTCTGTTTCCCGGACGCTTTCTTTGATTTCGAATGCAGATCAGGGTGACCGCTGTGCCTGCGAAGAAGGCGCAGATGGCGGTCAGTACGTATACTCCCGCGTGCTCGAAGAGCATCGTCGCCCCGCTGAACATCCCCGCAGGACCGCCGGTATGAGCGGGGTCACATCCGAAGACCATGACCGCGAGGCACAGCGTCATGCAGGCGCAGGACGCGCCCAGAGCGGCTGTCTTTGCCCTTTCGCGCCGTTTGACGCGCGTCTTCATGCGCCGGTGCAGAGCCGAGATCTTTTCTTCCTTTGTCATCACGGCGGTATGCTCCTTTCTAAACAGTCTTTCAACACATAAGTGTCCTGCAGGCGGGAAATACCCGAAGCGGTTTTTATACTTTTTTGAATTCTTGCCGCGCTCCTCTGCGCCGCGGAGCGCCCGCTCCTTTTTCCGGGCGGCGAAAGAGCGGGCTCCCCTTTCCCGCGCGGCGGAATAGCGGGCTCCCCTTTCACGCATAAAAAAAGCGCCCCCTTCGGGGCGCTTTGAACTCGATCGGTCCGGGAGCTGTCAGGATATCCTGACGCTGCTCCGGAACGCGATCATGTAGACCAGTATGAACGTGAGCGGTATGGCGCTGCCTATCCAGAACACGGGTCCTGAGCCGTTCACGAGCAGATTGTAGATGCTGTGGAACCTTATGACGAAGCAGAGCAGAGCGAATCCGCCGACCACCCTGAGCCAGGCTCTGTCCCAGAGGAAGAACAGGCCTATGGCCACGACCATTCCGCAGGTGACGTGCATGGCCCCCGTGCCGAAGCCCCTTATCAGGAGCCTCAGGAGGTCCTCAGTGCCGTAGCTGGTGAGGAAGCAGACGTTCTCGAAGGTGGCGAAGCCCACCGAGACCATGATGGTCCCCCTTATCGCGTCGCCCTTTCGCGGAGCGAACACGAGCAGGTAAAAGAGTATGGGAAGCGACTTCATGACTTCCTCGACCACCGGGGCGATCTCGAGGGACGCCTCCGCGAGCCCCAGCCCTGCCGCTCCCGCGGCGAAGGAGCTCACGTACGCGGAGAGCAGGCATGAGGTCATCCCCATCAGCGTGAAGGCCAGAGATCCCCTCGCCTCTCTTCGCAGCAGCATTATAGCAAGGAGGATGGGAGCCGCCAGGCAGACGTATATGTTCTCGATATAACTCATGATCTCACCGCCTTTGCCGTCGCCGCGATGAAGAAAGGAAAGCTCAGCGTCAGGAGCGCGTCGAACCAGTAGTACGGGTTGAAGAGCGAGTCCTCTCTCCAGAAGCAGGAAGCCGTCCAGAGCCCGTATTCGAAGGCGACGAAGAACAGGCTGACCGCGCAGAGGAGCAGGATGTCCCTGTAATCGTCGAGGTCCATGAGCCTCCTTATGACCGAAAACAGGAGCAGCCCTATGAGATTGGCGTAGATCAGATTGCTTAAGACCTCTCCCCACTGCATGTAGAACGCCGCCATGGAGAAGGTGAAGACGAAGGCGAGCCACGGAATGACCCGCGTCTCACGGCGCGTATACGGAGGAGCTACCTGCCTGATGAGAAAATACAGGAATACGTACGAGGCGTACCAGTTCAGGTCCGAAAGCACGCTGAGCGTCGGCGTCTTTCCGTCAAAGAACAGGGCGTACAGCATCCAGTAGACGTCGTCTATCAGCCAGCATCCGTAGAAGAAGCTGAGGAGAGACCAGGTCCTGCTCTTGTATTTTATTGCCTTGCTGATCGATACCAGGGAACACGCTATCAGCACGGCCGACTGAATGAGGTTCTCATTCACGAAGACCATCGCTGACCTCCCCGGGGCGTACCGGCATCTTCGGCATGTCGCGGCGCTCCGTCCGCAGTCTGTAGCAGAGTATGGTCACCGCGGAGCCGAGGCAGAAAGCGAGCACCGCGACGACTATGACGCCGAGAGCGCCGCGCTCCGCGAAGATGCTTCCCTCGGCGTTTCCCGCGAGGCCGGCTGCTTCAACATAGGCCATATTCGATATCCTTATCGCCGCCGCGATGGAAGCGGCGAGGCCGAGCGTGACCGCGAGGACCGAGGCGCTGAGCCTGCGGGAGGCTTTGGCCTTCCTTCTCGCGTCCATCCTCATATGAAGTTCTCTGACTCTCTCTTCAGATGTCCGCATTGCTTATACCCTCTTTCTCGAGCTCGGCTCTCAGTCTCTTCTTTCCGTTTCTGAGCAGATCCTCTATCCTCTTCGTCCCGCAGGACATGACCTCAGCGGCCTGCGCGTAGCTCATCTCCATGTCGTATATGAGCCACAGCGCCTCCCTGTACTGCGGGGCTATGCGGTTGATGCAGCTCCTGAGTATGGCGCCGCGCTCCTTCTTCCAGAGCTCCTCGTCCGGAGGAAGCCCGTCGTCCATGCTCTCGATGAGTCCCTCGTCGAGGCTGAACTCGCTGCGCCTGTACCTCATCCTCCAGAGCCTGTTTGCCTTGTTCCGCGCCACCTTGAAAAGGTAGGAGCGGAAGTGCCCTTCCCCTATGCGGGGCTTGTCGACCAGTATCACCGTGAAGCAGTCGAGCATCAGGTCCTCCGCGTCCTGCGCATGCTCAAGAAAGCCCGCCAGATAGGCCGTCAGGGCGTCGCTGTTGCGGAGCATGAGCTCGTCGCCCGCGGGCGCGTCGCCCGCGAGATAGCTTTGATACAGCTGGTCGTCTGTCATCATCTCTGCTGCGCTGCGACGCTCAGCCGGTTGTTCCTCTTGACCGGGTCGTTCAGGTTCATGATCGCCTCGATGTTATCGTGGGCGAGCTTCTTGAACTCCTCGATCGCGGTCCATTGATAGCCTTCCTTCCTCGTGGCGAACTTGACCGGAGTGTGGATGTCGGGAGCTATTATCGACAGCTCTTCGATCTGCTCCTTGGTCAGAGTCGACCTGATGAGCGACTCCGGGCAGAGGCAGGCTCCGACGCCCTTTACACAGAGCATTATGAGGGTCTCGATGTTCTCAGCCCTCGCCCTGATGGGAGGATCGAGCCTGTTGTCCTTGAGGTATTTCCTGATCAGTATGCCGCTCATGTCGTCGCGGCTTCCGAGCATCATCGGACAGTCGTTGAGTATCGAGGGGTCGAACTCGTAGATCCCGTCCTCGCCCGCGCGCTCGGCCGCGAGCTCCAGAAGCATCCTTCTTGGGATCATGAGCAGCATCTCCTCGTCGTAGAAGAGCTCCGTGTCTATGCCGTCCTGATCGTCTATGTATCCTATTGCGACGTCTATCTCGTGGGACAGCAGCTTGTCCGCGAGGAACTCGCTCGTGGACTCGACGACCTCCACCTCGAAGCCGGGATATTCCTTCTGGAACATGGTGATGAGGTCGGGCAGTATCGCCCTGCCCCTCGTGTGCGTCACACCTATCTTGAGCCTTCCCTTGCGCTCCTCGGAGATGTCCTGGAACTCCCTGATCATGTTCGTGTAGTCGTTCACGAAGCTGTGAGCGTAGTTCAGGAAATGCTCGCCGGCGTAGGTGAGCTCGAGCGGTATGTGCCGCACGAAGAGCAGGCAGCCCAGCTCCTTCTCCAGCGAAGAGATGTGGGAGCTCAGGGCCTGCTGGGAGACGTGCAGAGCGTCCGCGGCTTTTGAGAAGCTGCGGTGCTTTTCGACCTCGATGAAGTAATCAAAGGATGTGAAGTTCATTGCTCTTTTCCGTATGTTCTGAGTTCTTAGACCCGCTTATATTATGTTCAGGATATCGGCTCCGAGATCGGCGTACTCCAGATAGCCCACGGCGTTGCTCGCGGCCCATTCGTAGTCGGGGTTCGACAGGTATCTGCTGTCGATATCCCCGTGATCCCTGAAGTAGAGCTGCACGCCCTCGCTGCCCGGATCGATCCCGCTTATCCTGTCCAGCATCTCGTCAACGTAGCCCTCGGGATCGCTGACTCCTATGTAGTCGGTCTCGGTGAGCTTCCTGAGAGCGACCGCCCTGACGGCGGACTTCCAGTCAGCTCCGGGCTTGAAGAGATCTTCGATCGAGAGCGGCTCATCGTTCCCGTCCCTGAAGACGATAACTCTGTCGCTGTAATCCGAAGCGCTGTCGTAGTTGTCTCCCTCGCTGTAGACGTAGTAGGATACGTAGCGCCTGATGATCCTGAAGGGCCCGATGGCGCTCGCGCTGCCCTCCTCGTAGAAGCTTCCCCTTGCGTTGAGCATCCCGTAGGTCTTCGCGAAGCGGTCGTAATCCCTGATCGCGCCGTCGGCCATCGCAGTCTCCTCCGGGGTCCTCTCGGTGAGCGCCCTGTTCTGCGCGTCGCTCAGGAGGCTGCTGCCCGCGAACTCTCCGTGGTAATCTATGTTCCTTCCCGCGAAGCTGTAGGCCCTCGGGAGCTCTTCGGGCTCGCTGAGGGGCAGCTCCTGCTCGAGCAGCCGCGGGACGAGCGGCTTCCCGGCGGATACGGGGCCGCCCTCGAGGAACTTGTCGTAGTCGAAGCGGGAGTTGTCGTCGATCCTGACGCTTACCGGGTAGAACTCGGTCTGGACCTCGGGGTCGCGCCAGTCGAAGTAGAGGGATACGCAGCCGTTCCAGTTCGAGATCACGAACTGCTGGTCCTCGTCCACTCCGCGGAAGCTGTCCCTGAGAAAGAAGCCGTTCATGTAGGTCCAGGTCGTGTCGTCGTAGCAGTCGTTCTCGGCTATGTAGCGCTCCATGCAGCTGTTGAGGAAGGCTATCCCGTCCGTGCCCTCCTTGAAGAGGTCGCGGAGCTTTATCTCCTCGCCGGTCCTCAGGTCTATGTTCAGCGTCTTTACGGCGGAATAGGAGCTCCACCATTCGGACTCGTAACCGTCGGCCGGCTTGAACTGCTGGTATACGTTCATGGATATGGAAGCGATGTTGTTGAACGATCCCACGAGCTGGCTGTAGACGCTGCGGTCCGTGGGGACCTTGTTCCTGAACTCGACTGCCGCTCCGATGTACGGAGGCGTTTCGGTATCGGCGGCCAGGTCCATGGCGGCGCGGAATATGAGGTCGTTCACCTTCTTCTCGACGGCAGGATCGGCAAAGCCGTGAAGCTTTATGTAGTTGCCTGTGATGTTTCCGCCTATGGAGATGTCAACGAACTCGGTCTCGAGCGGGTTGCTGTACACGTGCGTGAGCTGCTCTCCCTGCTCGAAGCTCTCGCGGGCGCTTATGACGCCGCTGTTCGCGCCCTTCGGTCCGGGGCCGGCCTGTCCTGCGCCTCCCGCGCCGCAGCCGCTGAGGCAGCAGGCGGCGAGAGCGAGCGAGAGCAGCGCGGCGGCCGCCCTGGCGCCGAGCCGGCGGGCCGCTCCTCTAGTCTTCTCTGTTGGGAACATATCCAAGCTCCTCCGCGAGGGCGCAGCCCTCCGGGCCGTGGCACCACTCCGCTATCTTCCGGACGTTGCTGTCCTCGGGCTCGTCGCTCCTGAAGACTGCGCAGGTCCTGGAGATGTACGGGTAGCTTCCCTGCCCTATGGTCTCAGGGGTCGGCATGACCCCGTCCACGGCGATCATCTTGATGTCCTCGTCGTAGTGCATGTTGACCACGTAATAGTAATACGAATAGCCTATGGCGCCCTTGCCGGAGTCGAAGTTCGCGACCACGTCGATGATCCCCTCCATGGCGCCTATCATCTTCTCGGTAGGAGCGGGCATGAGCTCCTCGGGGCTTATGACGTGCAGGTAAAGGCCGGTCTGGCTTCCGGAGCCCTCGGAGCGCTGGAACGCCTCGATGGGCTCGTCGTTTCCGCCGAGCTCCTTCCAGTTGGTGATCTTGCCGGCGTAGATGTCGTGGATCTGCTGCGAAGTCAGACCGTCTACGGGATTGTCCTTGTTCACGAAGAAGACGAAGCCCGAGTTGAGTATGTCCACGCTCTCGAACTCGACGCCCTGATCTGCCGCCCACTTTATCTGCTGCTCGGAGGGAAGCGCGCAGAATACCATGTCGCAGCGCTTCTGCGTGAGGCTGTTGTAGGCGCCGTCGGTCTTGCTGCAGAGCACGTAGGCCGCCGCCTCATCCACGCTTATTCCGAGTATCCTGGCCGCGGCCGCCTGATAGTAAGGCAGCATGGCGGTAGCTCCGTCTATGACCGGAAGCTCCTCCTTGCTGAGAGAGAGGCTCGCCTGCCTTATCTCGCCAGGCGCCGGGTCCTTGGGAGGCTCGGAAGGAGCCGGTTCCTGAGGCTTGCTCTCCCCGCACGCAGCCAATGCCAGCGTCAGGCAGAGGGCCAGCGCGGCCGCGGCCAGTTTTTTAATGAGCGCTCTGCGCCCTTTGTATGTTTCTTTCATGCTATCGTTCTCCTTAAGGACATAAAAACGGATGAGCTATATATATAATAGCCCATCCGCCCTGCATTTTCAAAATATAATATGACCTTCGCGGCCCTCTATCTCTTCACGAAGTACTCGTCGTACCAGATCAGGAAGGAGTAGATCGTGTAGATCTTTCTGGCCTCCTCGCGCTTACCGCCGGCGAGGTATCCGTCGAGCATAGCGTCGAGCTTTTCGGGGTCGAAGAACTGCGGGACATAGTCCCTGTGGAAGGTCTCACGGACCATAGAGCCGTACTTCTCGTCCTTGATCCACTCGCGGAACGGTACCAGGAAGCCCGCCTTCTTTCTGTTCGCCCACTCCTCGGGGATGTGCCTGAAGGCCGCGGCCCTGAGCGCCCTCTTGGTCGCCCTTCCCTCCATCTGCTGCTGCGAGCTGAGGGTCCTGGCGACGTTCCAGACCTCTCTGTCGAGGTAAGGCACCCTGAGCTCGAGGGAGTGAGCCATAGTCATCTTGTCGGCCTTGAGCAGTATGTCGCCGGGGAGCCAGAGGTTCATGTCGAGGTACATCTTCTTGGTCAGATCGTCCTCTCCCTTGACCTTGGCGTAGTAAGGCGCGGTCACGTCTTTGTGGGTGATAGCGCACTTATAGGCCGGCTGAAGCAGGCTGTTTGCCTCGGAGTCGTCCATGATGTAGGCCTGGCCTATGTAGCTGTCCTCGACCTCCTGGGCATTGGACTTGAAGAAGCGCTTGATGTGAGCCTGCGGGATATTCCCGAGCGTGGCCGCGAGGAACTTCCTGAGCCCCAGGGGCAGCTTCTTGTACCTGATGGATTCGTTGCTCTGTATGTACCAGTCGTAGCCTCCGAAGAGCTCGTCGGCGCCCTCTCCCGAGAGCACTACCTTGAGGTCCTCGGCAGCGAGCCCTGCCAGGAAATAGAGAGGCACGGAGCTCAGGTTCGCGTGAGGCTCGTCGGAGTGGTACTGCACCTTGGGCAGGACCTCGAAGAACTCGTCGGCGCTGATCTCCTTCTTTCTGTGGTTCATGCCCAGCCTCTTCGCGAGCTCCGCGGCGAGCTCGGTCTCGTCGAAGCCCTGGACCTCGAAGCCCACCGTGTAGGTCCTCATGGGCTTAACGGTCGAGGCAATGTAGCTGGAGTCGACTCCGCCGGACAGGAAGGATCCCACCTCGACGTCGGCGATCTGGTGATACTCCACGGAGGAGAGCACGGTCTCGTCGATGATGTTCACGGCCTCCTCGAAGCTGCGGCTCTTGCGGTCGAACATCGGGTCGAAGTACTTGAAGGTCTTGAGGCCATCGTCCTTGCTGTAGGTGAACCAGGTGCCGGGCTTGAGCTTGTAGACGCCCTTGAACATGGTCTCGTCGAGCGGGGAGTACTGGAACACGAGGTACATCTTGAGCGCCTCGGGGTTGACCTCCTTTTTGAAGCCGGGGAAGGCCAGGAAGCTCTTGATCTCGGATCCGAAGAGGAAGCTTCCCTCCTGGAAGCTGTAGTAGAAGGGCTTGATCCCGAAGTAGTCGCGGGCGCCGTAGAGAGTGCCCTGCTCGCGGTCGTAGATGACGAAGGCGAACATGCCCCTGAGCATGGAGGCGGTCTCCGTGCCGTAATGCCTGTAGGTCTCGATTATGACCTCGGTGTCGGAATCGGTCGAAAAGCGGCTTCCGAACTTCTCTATGAGGTCCTTCTTGAGCTCTCTGTAGTTGTATATCTCCCCGTTGAAGGTTATGACGTAGCGCTCGTCCACCGAGTGCATAGGCTGGGTGCCGCCCTCGAGGTCTATGATCGAGAGCCTGCGGAAGCCCAGAGCGACGTCCCCTTCGACGAAGCTTCCGCCGCTGTCGGGGCCTCTGTGCTCGATGAGAGCCGCCATATCGCTGACTATATGCTCCTTATCCGAGAGCTGTCCGTAAAAGCCTACGAAACCGCACATATCTGCTGTATTCTCCTGTTCCGGTCTGTGATGCCGCGAAGCGCCTGCCCTGACGGGGCGCCTTCCTCCGGCCTATAGCTTCCTGTTCGCGTCGAGGTAGGACTGCAGTATTATGACCGCGGCCTGCCTGTCGATGATCTCTTTTCTCTTGTCACGGCGCATGCCGCCCTCTATGAGGACGCTCTCCGCCATCTTGGTGGTGAAGCGCTCGTCCTGGAAGACGACCCTGACTCCTGAGAGCCCGCTGCTCCTCATCTTGTTCTCGAGCAGTCTGACGAAGTCCCTTACCTTGGCGGTCTGGGGGCTGTCCTCTCCGCTGAGCATGAGAGGAAGGCCTGCCACTATGAGGCCGGCCTCGTGCTCCTTCGCGAGCGCGATGACCTTGTCAGCGTCCTTGCGGGCGCCTATCCTCTCGATGGTGGTGACGCCGTTGGCGGATATAAACAAGGGGTCGCTGACTGCGACCCCTATAGTCTTATCGCCGATATCCAGGCCCATGTACCTCATTTCTTAAGATAGTTCCTCAGGAGCTCCTCGACGAGGTCATCCCTCTCGATCCTGCGGATGAGGTTGCGGGCGTTGTTGTGAGCGGTTATATATGAAGGGTCTCCCGAGAGGATGTACCCTACCATCTGGCCAATGGCATCATAGCCCTTCTCCTCCAACGCGTCGTGGACCAGGGTGAGGATCTCCTCGGTGGTCTTCTGCTCGCTGTTATCGGGACTATTGAACAGTATCGTCTTTCTTTCCATACTTTCGCCTCCTTGACCCCTATGATGATTCAATTATAAACTCGCTGTCAGCAATTTGCAACAAGGGTTTTGGCGAGCGCCAGAGCCTCGGGAAGCTTTGAGATGTCCTTCGCTCCGGCCTGGGCCATGTCGGCCTTTCCGCCTCCGCCGCCTCCCGCGGCCTTGGCGATCTCCTTGATGAGCTTTCCGGCGTTGTACCTGCCGGTGAGGTCGTCGCTGACGCAGGTCATGATGGTCGCCTTGTCTCCGGACACGGAAGCGAGGACGAGTATGACGCTCTTCTCCGCCTTCCTGACGGCGTCGCAGATGCCCCTCATGTCGTCGACGGAGGCCCCTTCGAGCTGCTTGACTATGAGCTTGACTCCGCCTATATCCTCGGCGCCCGCGATGAGATCGGCGGTGCCGCTCTCGGCGCTCTTCGCCTTGAGCTCCTCGATCTCCCTGCGCGCGGCCTTGAGCTCGGCGCTGAGGTCCTCAGCCCTTCTGGCGAGGGCTGCCCTGTTGGTCTTGAGAGCGGCGCAGACGGCGTCGATCAGGGCGTCGTCGGCTTCGAGCTCGCCTCTTACGGCGTCTCCGGTGATGGCCTCGATCCTCCTGATGCCCGCGGCGACTCCGCCCTCGGAGCTGATCTTGAAGGAGCCGATCTGGCCTATGTTCCTGACGTGCGCTCCGCCGCAGAACTCCATGGAGAAGCCGGGGATCTCGACGACCCTGACCTCGCTGCCGTACTTCTCGCCGAAGAGCATCATGGCTCCGAGCTTCTTGGCCTCCTCGATGGGCATGACGGAGGTCTTCACGTCGGTGAACTTGAGGATCTCGCCGTTGACGATCTCCTCGATGCGGGCCTTCTCCTCCTCGGAGACGGCCTCGAAGTGCCTGAAGTCGAAGCGCAGGCCCTCGTCGGTGACGAGGGAGCCGGCCTGCTCGACGTGTCCGCCGAGCACGGTCTGAAGCGCCTTCTGCAGCAGATGGGTCGCGGTGTGGTTGCGCTCGATGGCGTGCCTTCTCTGTGCGTCCACGCAGGCGGTAACGCTGTCGCCCACGCTGAGCTCTCCGGAGGAGATGACAGCCTTGT
>JAEENW010000083.1 GCA_016283945.1 Bacillota bacterium | reverse complement strand
TGTATATCCTCGTGATGCTGTGCTCAGCGAACTGGGCTGCCAGGCCTCTGTAGGCCTCGTCGCTCTTTGCGCAGACCAGCAGTCCGGAAGTGTCCTTGTCTATCCTGTGGACTATGCCCGGCCTTTCGACGCCGTTGATAACGGAGAGCGCTCCGCAGTGGAAGAGCAGCCCGTTTACCAGAGTGCCGCCGTCGGTGCCCGCGCCGGGATGAACGACCATGCCTCTGGGCTTGTTGACGACTATAAGGTCGCCGTCCTCGTAGACTATGTCGAGGGGTATATCCTCCGGAACGGCGTCGCAGGGCTTCGGCTCCGGCAGCACCAGAGAAAGGGTCTGTCCCTCGGCAAGTCTGACGTTCTTCCTGAGAAGAGGCTTTCCGTCCAGGCTGACGCTTCCGCCCTCTATGAGCCTCTGCACGTAGGAGCGCGAGAACTCCTCGAGTGACGAAGAGAGCACGCTGTCGGCCCGAAGGCCTGCGTGCTCCTTATCTATCAGTATTTCAAAGCTTCTGTCGTCAGTCATTTTCAGGTCTCTTTACGAAGAAGAGCGACAGGACGAGAAGTCCGCAGCCGCTGCATATCGCGATGTCCGCGACGTTGAAGACCGGGATGATATGTATGTTGATGAAATCCACGACGTAGCCTAGCGTCACGCGGCTTATCAGGTTGCCGGCCCCGCCGCCTATTATCAGGGCGAGAGCGAGCATCTCGAGCCTCGTGGATCTTTTTCTTGTAAAGAACGCGTAGGCCAGCAGCAGTATCAGGAGCGCCGAGGTGAGTATCACCAGAAAGCTCTGCTTTCCGAAAAACGTTCCGTAGGCCGCGCCTCTGTTCTCGACGTAGGTAAAGCTAAGAAGCCTTCCGAGCAGTTCGAAGTCCGCGCCGAACATGAGCCTTCTTACCAGCTCCTTGGTTATCAGATCCAGCGCCGTGACCAGCGCGATCGCCGCGAGGAACAAGGCTATTCGTTCTCCCTGATGTTGACCCTGGTCTTGGAAAGATCCTGGGACTGGGAGACCGCGCTCTTAGCGGCTCCGGATGAGAACGGCGAGGTCCCGGTGGTCCCGAAGATGTCCTTCTCGGTCACGGAGGGATAGTCGCCGAAAATGTCTTCGGTGAGGCCGTCGAAGCGCTGAAGCTCTGCTTCGAGCATGCTCTTGAAGCGGACGCGGATGTCGGCGACTCTCGAGGTGAGCCTCGCTTCCTCCTGCTTCAGGCGGTCGACGTTGTCCCTCGCCTGCCTTTCCACGAGCTCGGCGTCGAGCTGCGCGTTCTTGACGAGAATGTCCGCCCTCTTCTCGGCGCTGGCCGAGATCTCGTTCATGAGGTTCTTGGCGGATTCGAGCGTCTGAAGGACGGTCCTCTCCTGATTCTTGTACTCTTCGAGCTTTTCGTTGAGAGCGCCGACCTTTTCCTTCAGCTCCTCGTTTTCCTTAATGACGCCCTCGTAGTCGGCGGTGAGCTGATCGAGAAAGCTGTCGACGTCGTCCTTGTTGTAGCCGCCGACGCTTTTTCCGAATTCCATCGTCTGGATGTCTTCAGGTGATATCATATGAGCCTCCGCAAGTTAAAACCGCGCGTAATAGATCCTTACGACTATTCTGTACACCAGGTTCAGAAAGAGCATGGCGACCCACGGCGAAATGTCCACTCCGGTCGCGAAGCCGAATCTGTAGAGGAGTCTCCTGAAGGGCTCCAAAAGAGGACTCAGAAACGAATGCAGCATGGAGTAGACGTTCATCAGCGGGCTGCCCGGCCTTACGAACCACGAGAGTATGCAGTAAGCCAGGATCACGAAGTTGAATATCTCAATGAAATAATAAAATGCTTTGATCAGAAGAAATCCCAAAGCGTTTCCCCTTTCCTCCGGCTATTTTGTCCAGAGATTCCTGACGCTGTCGGAGGCCTTCTGATCCTTGTAGGCCACGTCGACGTTCTCGGGAGCGAAGATGAATATGTTGTTGGCGATCTTCTGAACGTTGCCGTTCAGTGCGTAGGTCGCTCCGGAAAGGAAATCGAAGATCTTCCTCGCGATGTCCGTCTGGAGGTTCGCGAGATTGATTATGACGGGCTTCTTTGCCTTGAGGCTGTCCACGAGCTTGGGGCATTCGTCGAAGCCCTCCGGCTCCTTTACGACCAGCTTGAACTGGTTGGTCCACTGCCTTGCGGAGAAGGTCGCCTTGTTGACCTCCTGCTTGGGAGCGGCTGCCGGAGCGGGAGACGGAGCGGCGTTCCTGACCTCGGGAGGTCTGGGAGTCACGATAGAAGTTCTTTTGGGCTCTTCTTCGAGTTCATCGTCGTCTTCGTCGACTTCTTCTATTCCCATAACGTTCTTGACCTTATCAAAAAATCCCATGGCTTTCCTTTCTGTACCCTCGTACAACTATTTAGCGCTTGAATAATCCCTTTCGCCGAAGAGCGCGGTGCCTATGCGCACCATGGTCGCGCCCTCCTCTA
>JAEENW010000082.1 GCA_016283945.1 Bacillota bacterium | reverse complement strand
GATCTCGGAGCGCTCTCCGGGTACGAGCTCCATCCTCGCCGAGAGCACGAGCTCGCCGCTGTCCATGAGGGCGCTGTGCCTGTAGCCGAGCTCGAGTTCGTCCGCGTCCCTCTCGAAGACGCTGCCGTCCGGAGCCATCAGCCTGACGCTCCTGAGCACCTGCTTCATCTCGAAACCGTAGGCTCCGGCGTTCATGAAGACCGCTCCGCCGAGGCTGCCCGGTATGCCGCAGGCTCCCTCCATCCCGGAGAGGCCCTCGGACGCCGCGAAGCGCGATACCCTCGAGAGAGGGGCTCCCGCTCCCGCGGTGATGAAGCATCCGTCGCGCTCTATGCCGGAGAAGGCCCTGCCTATCTTGACGACGGCTCCGTCGTAGTACGAGGCGAAGAGCACGTTGCTCCCGTTCCCGAGGAAGATGTGGGGCACGCCCTCCGAGCGCAGGAGTGCCAGGAGCCCGGCAAGCTGCAGCTCGTCCGCGGGCTCGGCAAAAATTGCGGCATCTCTGCCGCATCTGAAGCTCGTATGCTCCGCCATGGAGACGTTCTCGCGGGCGGGGCAGAGAGCGGATATCTTTTCGAACAGTTCTTTTTTCATATGTTTTGAATATGCGAAGCCGGGCGCGACGGGGCCATTGCGGCAGTCCGGAACGCCGGAAGCTTTGCTCCTGAGACGCTCAGTCCTCCGCCCTGCGGCAGACGCTTATGACCTGGTCGAGCCTCTTCGAGAGCGCGGATGCGAGCATGGCGCGGAACGGGCCGGCGTCCCCGTCGGCAGTGTATTTCTTGACGAGCTTGTCGTAATCCTCGCGGCTCAGATCCAGATCCGGCGCGGGAAGCCCGGCCACCACGAAGGAGTAGAGCAGCAGCGCTCCCGCCATGTCGATGTTGTGCTCCCTGAAGGGATAGACCTTGAGCGCCCCGAGGTGAAGGTCGGCGGCGCGGTCAACGAAGTGCCTGTCCCCTCCGGCTGCGTACTCGCGCAGGACGCGCCTGAGCTCGGAGGTGACCTCCCTAAAGTGGCAGGGAACGAAGCCCCACTGATAGAGCACGGGGTTGCTGTCCCTCATAGCGAGCTCGTGCCCGAGCATGGTCCCCCAGCGCGCGAGGAGCTTGATGTCGGGATCGGGCTCCATCTGCCCGCTGAACTGCATGTCGGCGTACATCGCCGCGTAGCCGTGAACGAAGCTGTAGAGGTCGAGGGGAAGGTCCTCGCTGAGCTCGCCCGAGAGTATGCTCAGTATCTGGCCCTTCTCGACGGAGCTTCCCCTTATACGGAGCGCGCCGTAGAGCCAGTACCAGAGGCTGCTGTCCCGGAGCCAGTTCTTCAGGCGGGGATCCTCGAGCTTAAGGGCCCTGTATTCAGCTGTTTTCGCGTCTAAACTGTCATACATATCGATATTTTAGCATAAAACACAAAAATTCTGTAGTATTCTTGCTCAACGGCGCATTTTGTGTTGCCTTTTTCGGCGAGGGGCGCTATAATAGCGCATATGCCGAAATATTTTCGGCAAATATATCAAAAAAGGATTTTGAAGATGAATTTCTCCAGTAAAATCGAAAAATGCAGTTATTCTCCAATCCGCAAGTTCTACCCCCTGCAGGTGGAATGCGAGAAGAAGGGGACTAAGATATACCACCTCAACATAGGCCAGCCCGACATCAGGACGCCTCAGGGCTTCTTCGACGCCATCAAACGCTTCGACGACGAGGTCGTCGAATACGCCCCCTCCCCCGGCATCCCGCAGCTCATCGACGCTGTGAGGAACTACTACTCCGGGATAGGCGTGGAACTCTCCGCCGGCGACATAGTCGTCACCACCGGAGGCAGCGAGGCCCTCAGCCTGACCTTCTCCACCGTCCTCGACGACGGCGACGAGCTCCTCGTACCGGAGCCCCTCTACTCAAACTATCTCACCTTCGCCAATCTCTCCGGCGGCAAGGTAGTCCCCATACCGACCGATCCCGAAAACGGCTACAGATACGCCTGCAGGGAGCTCCTGCAGAGCTACGTAAGCCCGCGCAGCAGGGCGATACTGATCACCAACCCGGGCAATCCCACCGGCGTAGTCCTCACGAGGGACGAGATGAGGATCATAGCCGACTTCGCGAAGGACAACGGCCTCTTCCTCATAGTCGACGAGGTCTACAGGGAGTTCGTCTACGGCGGCCAGAAGCTCAGCTCCTTCAGCGAGTTCGACGACATCGACGAGAACCTCGTCATCATAGACTCCGTCTCCAAGCGCTTCTCAGCCTGCGGAGCCAGAGTCGGCGCCCTGATCTCGAGAAACGGGGAGTTCATGGCCAACATCATGAAGCTCTGCCAGGCGAGGCTCAGCGTCGCTACCCTCGACCAGCTCGGCGCGGCCGAGATGTACAAGACCGACAAGAGCTTCTTCGACGAGGTCCGCTGCGAGTACAAGAAGCGCAGGGACGCGGTCTGCGAGGAGCTCGCGAAGATCCCAGGCGTCAGGTTCGACGTGCCCGAGGGCGCGTTCTACCTCATGGCTACCCTCCCCGTCGACGACACCGACGCCTTCCAGCGCTGGCTCTTCACCGACTTCGAGCTGGACGGCGAGACCGTGATGTTCGCCCCCGGAGCGGGCTTCTACAGCAGCCCCGGCAAGGGCGCGAGCGAGATCCGCATCGCCTACGTCAGGAACTGCGACTACCTCAGGCGCAGCATAAGGCTGCTCGCCGCGGGCATCGAGGCCTACAACGCGAGAAAGGCGTAGGAAAGGCTTGCGGGGGCGGCTCCGCCTCAGATCCAAAAAACAGAAAAGCGGGCAGCGCGTCGCTGTCCGCTTTATTTTTATGTTCCGTGTCAGCCGAAGGTCTCACTTCCTGAGCGCGTAGATCCCGAAGCCTATGGCGAGGACCCCGAGCAGCAGCCTGAGGCTTATCCTCGGGAAGAATACCCTGAGCACCAGTATGACGCCGATCACGATTAGAATGGCTCCGACGTCCCCCGCCTTGATGCGGTCCTTGAGCTCTTCGGCCTTTCCGGCTATCTTCTCCTCGGCCTTCGCGGCGCTCTCGCGGAAGCTCCTTCCCTCGCCGCTCTCGCCGGCGCCGCTCCCGTCGTAGCTCGTGGCGCCCCTGTAGCCGTCGCGGTAGTCCCCGTAGCTGTCGTCAGCCCCGGTATAGCTGTCGGATGAGCTGCAGCTGTCCGAACCGCCCACGCTGTAGTCGGCCTCGATGGGCCCGCTGGGCTCCTTTGGGATCACCAGAGCGCATACCACGTAGAAGGTCAGCCCCATCCCGTAGGTCAGGAAGAGCAGGACGAATATGAGCCTCACTATGATGGGATCGACTCCGAAGTACTCGCCCAGTCCTCCGCAGACGCCCCAGATGGCCTTATTTCTTTCGGATCTGTAAAGTTTCTTCTGCATGACGCTTCGCCTCTTTTCAATCCTTCTTCGAGTAATCCTTCATGCTTATGTTGAGGTCCACATCCCCTTTGATGCCGTCTACCCTGCCGGTGTTGGTGTACTGCCAGACGGTGAACTCGTAGGGGAAGAAGGGCCGGTTGAAATACTGCGCGAACCACTTGTCGTAGGCCGTGAGCCTCTCGAGCTCGAGCTCCTCGAGGTACCAGCGTATGTTGCAGTAGAGCATGGGCGTGTAGCCCGCCTCGCGTATCTTCTCGCAGAAGGCGATGGTGTAGTCCGTGCGGTCCTTTGCCTTCAGCCCGACGGTCCTCGCCGTGGCGCTGGCCGCCTCCTCGATGTCGAGAACTACCGGCCAGGTGATGTTGTAGGGCCTGATAGAGTCGAGAACGAACTCGGCCTCCTCGATGGCCTCTTCCTCGGTGATGGCCTGGGTCACGAAGTATATGCCGACCCCGATGCCGTGCTGAGCGGCGCCCTTGACGTACTCCTCGAACTTCTCGTCAGTGATGAGAGCGCCCTCGGAGTAGCCGCGGTAGCCGAGCCGCACGAAGACGAACCTGACGCCGTCGGCCGCGACCTTCTCCCAGTCGACGTCGCCCTGGTAGCGCGAGACGTCGATTCCCTTGATCGAGGCAGGCTCTCCCTCGCGCTCGAGTATGAGCTCCTTGCCGGAGCCCTGCCTGAGGCCGTCCCAGTCGTAACTCGAGAGCGGGAGCGAATCATTTACGGGCTCGAACTTGTATTTTCCGTCCGCTCCCCTGTATACTATTGTATCGGTGAAGAAACGCTGCGCCAGCTCCATCATGGAGCTGCTGGAATCCAGGTATCTCTTGAGATCCGAGATCTTTATGGAGATCATCGGTTCAGTCTCGGTCTCCTGCGATTCCGGCTTGGCCGCCGCTTCCTCAGCCGAGCTCTTTTCCCCGAGCCCGCAGGACGCGAGGAGAAGGACCATGGCCAGGAGCAGCGAGGCGATCGCCGCAAGTCTTTTTTTCATCTGAAGTCTCCTTCTGTACGCAATCCATAATAGCATAGGGAGAACGCTTCTTTTCGTTCAAAATGTGAATTTTGTGTAAAGCTTGGCGGACGCGGGGCGTCCGGGAAAGGAAAGACCATGAATGAGAGCATGAAGACCATACTCGGAAGGCGAAGCATCAGGAAATTCAAGCCCGAGCACATAAGCGCCGAGGAGATGGACTACATCGTGCAGGCAGGCGTATTCGCCGCCTCCTCCAAGAACGACCAGGACAGCCTGATAGTCGTAGTCAAGGACAAGGCCGTCAGGGACCGCCTCTCCGAACTCAACGCCCGGATCGCCGGCGGCAGCGGCGACCCGTTCTACGGCGCGCCCGACCTCGCCATAGTCTTCGGCGACTCCAACTTCCCTAACTGGAAGCAGGACGCAGCCCTCTCCCTCGGCAACATGATGAACATGGCAAAGGCCCAGGGCATAGGCTCCTGCTGGATCAACCGCGCCATGGAGACCTTCGAGCTCGCCGAGGGCCGCGCCATGGCCCGCGCCTGGGGCATCCCCGACAGCTTCAAGGGCGTCGGCTACTGCATACTCGGCTATCCCGACTGCGAGGATCCCAAGCCCGCGCCCAGAAAGCCCGGCAGGATCGTGACCGTCGAGTGAGGCGCGCTATGGGAAGAATGGATATAATAAAGACCCGCAGGAGCGTCAGGAGCTTCGAAGGGAAGCCCCTCAGCCCCGAGGAGCTGAGCGATATACTTCGCTTCGCCGAGTCGGCGGAGAATCCCTACGGGATCCGCATAGAGTGGAAGCTGCTGGACGCCCGGGAGCAGGGTCTCACCAGCAACGTCATAAGCGGCGCCGACTGCTTCATCGCGGGCAAGGTCGCCCGCGTTCCCCACGCCGAGGAGGCCTTCGGCTTCTCCTTCGAGCGCATGGTGCTCTACGCCTGGGCCAAGGGCATTGGGACCACCTGGATAGGCGGGACCATGGACCGCCCCGCCTTCGAGCG
>JAEENW010000081.1 GCA_016283945.1 Bacillota bacterium | reverse complement strand
CATGAACTTGTCGTAGGCTATGGTCTCGGCGCGTATGAAGCCGCGCTCGAAGTCGGTGTGGATCTTGCCCGCTGCCTGAGGAGCCTTGGTCCCCTCCCTGATGGTCCAGGCGCGGCACTCGTCCGCGCCGGCGGTGAGGAAGGAGATAAGCTTAAGCAGCCTGTAGGACGCCTTGATCAGCCGGTCGAGTCCGCTCTCCTTTATCCCGAGCTCCTCAAGGAACATGTCCTTCTCCTCTCCCTCGAGCTCGGCGATCTCCGCTTCGAGAGAGGCGCAGATGCTTACAAGCTGGGCGCCGCTCTTCTCGGCTATCGCGGCGACCTGCTTCACGAAGGGGTTTTCTGAAGCGTCGGCGGCGTCGTCCTCGGACACGTTGGCGACGTATATCACAGGCTTGTAGGAGAGCAGGCCGAGCCCCTTTACGAACTCTTCCTCCTCGGGATCGTCGAAGCTGAGCTCTCTGGCGTTCCTGCCCTCTTCCAGATGCGCGTATATGCGCTCCATTGTCTGAAGGTCTCCGAGCTGGGCCTTGTTTCCGCCCTTCATGCTGCTCTTGGCCTTGGCCATGCGGCGCTCGAGTATCTCCATGTCGGAGAGTATGAGCTCAGTGTCAATGGTCGCGATATCGCGGGCGGGATCTATTCTGCCCTCGACATGGACGATGTTGTCGTCCTCGAAGCAGCGCACGACGTGCACTATGGCTTCGACCTCGCGGATGTGGCCGAGGAACTGGTTGCCGAGTCCCTCGCCCTTGGAGGCTCCGCGGACCAGCCCCGCGATGTCGCAGAACTCCACGGTCGCGAAGGTGGTCTTCTTGGAGTTGTATATCTCGTGGAGCTTCTGGACGCGCTCGTCAGGCACCGTAACGATGCCCACGTTGGGCTCGATGGTGCAGAACGGGTAGTTCGCGGCTTCGGCTCCCGCCTTGGTGATGGCGTTGAAGAGCGTGCTCTTTCCCACATTGGGAAGTCCGATTATTCCTAGTTTCATAAGTCCTTCTCCTGAAAATACCGCCGGCATCCGAGCTGAGCAGACGCCGGCGTTTTTTCTATTGTATCACAGGCCGGGAAAAACCGAAAGCTTACCCTATGATGGTCCCGGCGATGTCGGTGCCGGCGCACATCAGGGTGAGCAGCAGGGTTATCTGGCATCCCTTGTAGGCCTCGAACTCGCAGAACTGCTCGGCGAGGGAGTGGCACTTGGAATCCCAGGGGGATCCGCCGCCCAGGCAGACAGCCGGAAGGCCGACCTCGAGCGCGCGGCTGCAGTTGGTGGAGCCGCCGTGTCCGAGCGCGGGCTCCTCGCAGCCGAGGAAGGACGATATAGCCATCGCAGCCTCTACTATCGGAGCGTGGGGATCCTGGGTCCCTGCGTTGACGTCCATGTAGTGCTTGCAGTCCCAGGTGATCTGGTTCTTGCCCCAGCGCGCGGTCTCCTCGTCGCAGGCCTCCTGAACAGCCGCGAAGATCTTGTCCTTGACCTTCATGAGCTCATCCTGGGAGTTGGAGCGGAAGTTGATCGTAAAGCTGCAGCAGTCAACTATGGCGTGGATGGAGGAATGGCTGCCGCCGTAGAGTCCGGATACCGCGAAGGTGGTGCGCGGGAACTCGGGGACCTGGATCTCGGAGATCTTGGCAATGGCCCTGCCCGCCGCGTGAGCCGGGTTGGCGATCTCGCCGAAGGCTCCGTAGGCGTGTCCGCCTATTCCGTGGAAAAAGAACTCATAGGTCTGGATGCCGGTGGCCTCGTAGGTGATCTCCTCGTAGCCGGGGCCGTCAACGGAGACGGAAGCCTCGAGCTCGGGGTGGTGCTCTACGTAGTACTTCATGCCGTTGAGGGCGCCCATGCCCTCCTCCTGCACGGTGCCCACGAAGTGGATGTCTCCCTTGGGCTGGATGCCGGCGGCCTTGATGGCGCGGATGGTGGAGAACACGGAGGCGAGGCCGCGGTTGTCGTCCACGATGCCGGGGCAGTAGATCCAGCCGTTCTCTCTCTTGATCTCGAGCTTGGTCTCGAGCGGGAACACGGTGTCCATGTGGCCCTCGACGATGGTGGTCTTGCCGCCGCCGCTGCCCTTCATGATGCCTATGGCGTTGCCGTAATCGTCGATGTGGCAGTCCTCAAGGCCGTACTCCTTGAAGATCTCGATCACGCGCGCCGCCTTCTCCTGCTCGTGGAAGGTCGGGGACGGGATCAGGGTCATCTCGATCTGCTTCTGGATGATGTACTCGTTGTCCTCCTCCATGAAGCTGAGCGCCTTCTTGACGGGCTCGCTCGCGGTGAGGGTGTCCAGGGTCTTTTGGATCTTTTCGGATACTTCGTATGCCATTGTTTCCTCCTGACTGTTAGAGCTTGCTTGTGTATATGATTAGGGTCTGTTTTGAACGTTTTGAGACCTCTTCCGCAGGAAGAGGTAGAGCGCGCAGCTGGCCGCGATCGTGACGAGGCTTATGACCTGCGCCTGCCTGAGGGCGCCTATCATGAGGCTGTCTGTCCTCAGGCCCTCCACGAAGAAGCGCTCGAGCGAATAGAGCGCAAGATAGAGGCATATCAGCTGCCCGTCGAACTTCTTTCTCCCGCTCTCGTCGAACCAGAGCAGGAAGAGGAAGAGCAGCAGGCACCATATCGACTCGTAGAGGAAGGTCGGGTGAACGAACTCCCCGTCCGCGTATATCGCCCAGGGAAGGTCCGTGGGGCCGCCGTGCGCCTCGCTGTTGAAGTAGTTGCCCCAGCGCCCTATCGACTGGGCGAGGGGGAACGACACCGCGGCGAGGTCCACCCACTTGAGCGCGGGCTCCTTCCACTTCCGGAAGAGTATCAGCGCCATCCCTATTCCGCCGATGAGGGAGCCGTGCACAGCCATCCCGCCTCCGCGGAAGTTGAGGATCTGAGACGGGTCCGCGCTGTAGTAATCCCAGCGGAACAGCACGTAGTAAGCCCTCGCGCAGATGATCCCCGCAGGGACGCACCAGAGGGCTATGTCGAGCACGTGCTCGGGGTCCAGCCCCTTTTTAGCCGCTCTGAAATACATGACGATGAAGCCTATGCAGATAGAGCCCGTCATGAATAGCGCGTACCACATGATGTCCAGCCCGAAGACGCTGAACGCCACGGGATCCGGTACGGGAAGGAAGGGCTGCCTCGCGGTCATAGCTCCCTCCTGCCCTCGAGAGCCTTGGAGAGGGTCACCTCGTCAGCGTACTCGAGGTCTCCGCCCACGGGGATGCCGTGAGCTATCCTTGTGACCTTGATCCCGGAGGGCTTGACGAGCTTGGCTATGTACATCGCGGTCGCCTCCCCTTCGATGTTGGGGTTGGTCGCGAGTATGAGCTCGTTTATATCCTCGCTCTGGAGGCGCACTATGAGGGACCTGAGATTGATGTCCTCGGGCCCTATCCCGTCCATCGGGGAAATGGCGCCGTTGAGCACGTGGTAGAGCCCGCGGTACTCCCTGATGCGCTCCATCGCGTAGACGTCCCTGGGGCTCTCCACGACGCAGATCACGCTGCGGTCGCGGGTCTGGTCGGAACAGATGCTGCAGGGATCCTCGTCGGTGAGGTTGCCGCAGACCGAGCAGAACTTCATCTCTCTCTTGGCGGTGACTATCGCGTCGGCGATGGCCTCCGCGTCGCTGTCGCTCATGGACAGGATGTGGAAGGCGAGCCTCTGCGCGGTCTTGCCGCCTATTCCCGGGAGCTTTCCAAGCTCGGATATGAGGTTTTTAAGCGGTTTTGAGTAATACCTCATAGCGGAAGCCCGAGACCGCCGGTAATGCTGTTCATCTTGGCCTGGGACATCTCGTCGATCTGCCTCATCGCCTCGTTGACCGCGGCGGTGATGAGATCCTCGAGCATCTCGGCGTCGTCAGGATCGAGCAGCGAGGGGTCGATCTTCACCGAGGTGACCTGATGGGCGCCGTTCGCCCTTACGGTGATGGCGCCGCCTCCGGCGCTAGCCTCGGTCTCGGTCTGCTCTATCTCAGCCTGCATGGCCTCCATCTTCGCCTGCATCGCGGCGAGCTGAGCCATCTGATCCTGCCTGCTGGGCTTTGCCGACGGCTTCTTTCCGGCCTTCATTCCCTTTCCCATGTTTCCTCCTGTTCACCGGCCCGCTCCGCCGATATGAGCGTGAGCGAGGTCCCTGCTATCCTGAATCTAAAGTTATATGCCCCGAAGCGCATGCCGTAGACGCGCTCCGGATCCTCCTGGTAAGCCGGCCTCGGATCGAAGCTCAGCACCTCGCGTATCCTCCCGGCCTCCTCAGGGCTTAGCATGTCCAGCCCTTCGCCGCCCTCCAGGAAGCTGACGCTGAGCCTCGGGCGCTGCACCGCGTTGAAGCCCTCATGGGCCTCAGGATGGCAGTCGCGCCGGATGTAGGGCTTGATGTCGTAGATCGGCGTCCCGTCCATGAGATCTGCGCCGGCGACAGTGAGATACGGCGCGCCGGGTCCCTCGGTCACAGCCTCTACGAGCCTTACACTGCTCATCCCTATGGGGTTGGGCCTGTTCGGCGAGCGCGTGGCGAAGACGCCCATGCGCTCGTTCCCTCCGAGCGCGGGAGGCCTCACCGTCGGGCTGAAGCCGCGAGACCTGTTCTTCGAGAACTCCCAGATGAGCCATATGTGGGAGAAGCCGTCTATCCCGCGCAGGGCCTGCGGATCGCGGTAGCCTTCCTCGAAGACCACGCGGCTGAGCATGCCTGCGGTTATCCCGCTCTGGTTGGGGATGCCGAACTTCTCCTTGAAATCGTTCTCTATGTGAGCTACGGGATAAATCTCCAAAGCTTCCTCCGCCGCGGCGTCAGCGGCACATCCTGATTATCGCGAGCTCTATGAGCGTGCGGGGCTTCGGCGCGTATCTGGACTCGCTGAGCGCCCTCGAGAGCAGCGTTATGCAGCCCCTGAGGAACTCGGTGTCGGCCGCCGCGCTCTGAGCCCTGAGCCTCTCGATGTTCTCCGCGGAGAGATTGAGTATGCCCGCGGGATCGTCGAGCACCTTGACCATGAGCAGATTCCTGAGGTGCTCCATCCAGTCCTTTGTGAACTGAACAGTCTCCTTGCCCTCGGCGAGCACCTGGGCGAAGACCTTCAGAGCGCCGGCGAGGTCCTTTTTCAGGACGCAGTCGGTGATCTTCATGTGAGTCTCGACTCCGGCCATCCCGAGCAGGAAGAGCACGTCGTCCCTGCTGATGTGCTCGCCCGCCGCGAGGCAGCGGTCCAGCAGCGAGAGCCCGTCGCGGACGGAGCCGTCGGCGTTCGCCGCTATGAGCGAGAGTGCGTCGGGATCGGCGCTGTTTCCGGTCTCTCTGACGATCTCGGCGAAACGCTCGGCCATGACCTTCTCGGACACCCTGCGGAAGTCGAGCCTTATGCAGCGGGAGTGTATGGTCGCGGGGAGCTTGCCGGGATCGGTGGTCGCGAGTATGAAGACCGTATCCTTCGGCGGCTCCTCGAGAGTCTTCAGGAGAGCGTTGCAGGCCGCGGTCGAGAGCATGTGCGCCTCGTCTATGATGTAGACCTTGGTGCGCCCCAAGACGGGCGGGAAGTTGACCTCCTCGCGCAGCATGCGGACGTCGTCTACGCCGTTATTGGACGCCGCGTCTATCTCCGTGACGTCGAGAAAGCTGCCGGCGGCTATGGCCCTGCAGGCCTCGCACTTCCCGCAGGGGCGCTCGCCCTCCGAGGTGCAGTTGAGACCCTTCGCGAGCAGCCTCGCGGTAGTGGTCTTGCCGGTGCCTCTCGTCCCGCAGAACATGTAGGCGTGGGCGTTGGTCCCGTTCTTTATCTGGTTCTTCAGTATCCTGACTATGTGCTCCTGGCCGAGGAGAGCGTCGAAGGTCTCCGGGCGGAAGCTCCTGTATAAGGCCTGATACATCTGTTCTCCTTACATAAAAACCTGATCGGCTATGCCGGCCCCGCAAGGCTTTTCCGCGGCACATGAAGGATCCCGCTTAGTGCTGCTTCCTTCCGGACCTGACACGGTTCGCAGGTCTCCATTGCGCAGGGCCCGGCAGGGCCGGCATAACCGATCAAGAATGATCTCTAATATTTTAGAACAAAAGGACGCCAAAGTCCACAGGGAATTTGACGCGGGACGCCGGCGGGCGCCGCGCGGCATCCCTATCGCGGGCTTCGGCTCAGCGCGCACGAGGCTGCTCAGCCCTCCCTCATCAGGTCAATGAGCTCCGGCAGCGCGAGCTGGAACTTTGTCCCGTAGGCGTGGTCCGGATCCCCGAGCGAGAGCTCTATGCAGCGGCACGCGAACTCGGCGGCTATGCGCGCGGAATCCTCCATCGAGCGCCCTCTCATATAAGCACCCGCGAAGGCCGAGGCGAAGATGTCCCCTGTTCCGTACCAGCCGCGCTCTCCGGCGTTGCGGTGCCGGTAGTAGCTGAAGGCCGGGGAATCTGATCCGCCTGCAGCCCGCATTACCGCGACGCCCGTAGAGGCGCTGTCGTAGCTGACTCCGGTCAGCACGACGGCCTTCGCTCCGAGAGCGAGCACTGCTTCCATAAGATCCTTTATGTAAGCCTCGTCATAGATCTCGCGGTACTCCCTGCCTGTGAGCATCGCGGCCTCGGTTATGTTGGGAAGCGCTATGTCCGCCGCGGCGACGAGCTCCCTCATCGCGGAGGCGAAGTCCATGTCGAAGCCCGAATAGAGCTTCCCGTTGTCGGCCATGGCGGGGTCGACTATCCTCACGCAGCCCGGAGCCCCGTTCCTGTCCATGAGCTCCCTGACGCTGGCGATCTGCTCTATGCTCCCGAGGTAGCCTGTGTACACCGCGTCGAAGTATATGCCTTCTCTCTGCCAGTGAGCTGATATCGCGGGAATGTCCTCGGAAAGATCCCTGAAGTGCGGGCTCTTGAAGCCTCCGGTGTGGGTGGAGAGCACCGCGGTGGGAAGTATCACGGCTTCGGCTCCGCATGCCGCTATCACCGGGAGCGCGACGCTTCCCGAGCACTGCCCCACGCAGGAGATGTCCTGCACGGTCAGGACGCGCCTGAAGGGAGCGGCTCCGGCGCCGCCTGCCGCCACGGAGTCCGCTGCCGCTGCTCTGAACGCTTCGCTCATCTTATCATCTCCTCGAACTCATCCTCGCTTATGATCCTGACGCCGAGCTGCCGGGCCTTGGTGAGCTTGCTGCCCGCAGCCTCGCCGGCAAGCACGCAGCTGGTCTTCTTCGAGACGCTCGAAGCGCTCTTGCCGCCGTAGCTCTCTATTATAGCCGAGGCCTCGTCCCTGGTGTATCTCGACAGAGTCCCGGTCAGCACGAAGGTCATCCCGCTGAAGCGGCCGTCCTTCCTGCTCTCCGCGGCCTTTGAGGCCAGGTTCACGCCGAGCTCCCCGAGCTCCCTGACGAGCTGCCTGTTCTTCTCCTCTGAGAAGAAGGCCGCGACGTCTCCGGCCATTATCGCGCCGAAGTCGGGCAGGTTCATGAGCTCTTCCGCGCCCGCGGCCATGAGGCTCTCCATGTCCTTATAGTTCGCGGCGAGGGTCTTTCCCGCCTGCTTGCCGACTCCGCGTATTCCCAGGCCCGTGATGAGCCTGTCTATGTCGTTCTCCTTGGAGCGCTCGATCGCGGCTATGAGATTGTCCACGGACTTCTCCTTGCCGATGGTGCCGTCCTCTATGAGCTTCTCGCGGCTCTCCCTGAGGCGGTAGATGTCCGCGGCCGTCCTTAGGTAGCCCTCGGAGATCAGGCTCTCAACGCAGGCCGGACCCATTCCGTCTATGTCCATGGCGTCCTTGCCCGCGAACCAGATCAGCGCCCTGCTGTCCTTGGCCGGGCAGCTGTCGCCGCTGCAGTGCAGATGCGCGCCGTCCGCCTCCTTGACCGCGGGAGCCCCGCAGACCGGGCAGCGGTCGGGCATCCTGAACCTGCGGGCCCCCTCCGGCCTCTTCTCCTTCACGACAGATATGAGCTCGGGGATTATGTCTCCCGCCTTCTGCATGACGACAGTGTCCCCTACGCAGATGTCCTTCTCGTCTATGAAATCCTGGTTGTTGAGCGTGACCCTCGAGACCGTCGTCTCGGCGAGGCTCACCGGCCTGAGCACCGCGAGCGGGGTCATGCGGCCCGTGCGGCCGACCTGCACTACTATGTCCTCGATAATGGTCTCCTTCCTCTCGGGAGGATACTTGTATGCGACGGCCCACCTCGGGACCTTGGAGGTCATTCCGAGGCGCCTTCTGCCCTCGAGGCTGTCGAGCTTGACCACGGCGCCGTCA
>JAEENW010000080.1 GCA_016283945.1 Bacillota bacterium | reverse complement strand
TATGATCACCGGGCGCGGCTCGAGGCGGACCCAGTCGGCCTCGCTGCGATTGTGGATCGTGAAGTCGTAGACCGGTATCTCGGTAGGACGGCCCTCCTTGAGGTCCTTCAGGCAGGAGATGAAGAGCTCGGCGTCGAAGGCGTCGGGATGGTCGTAGTTGGTCTTAGTGCGCTCCTCGTAGGTCTTGCCGACCTGCTTCTTGTAGAAGGAGTCCATGTTGATGACTATGGCGCGGTCTCCGAGCGCAGCGGCTATCCTCTCGGCGAGCGTGGTCTTGCCGCTTCCTGAGCCTCCGCAGAAGCCTATGATCCTGTTCATCTCTCCACCTCCGCGGCCCTGGCCCCAAGCGCTCTGCGCTTCTCCCTGAGCCAGCACTTCCTGCACATCGCGCGGTAGCGGCTGTTGCCGCCGAGCACCACCTGCTCTCCCTCGAAGACCACGTGTCCCTCGTCGTCGAGCCTGGCGTTGACCGTCGCCTTGGCGCCGCAGTCGCAGACCATCTTGATCTCGGTGATCGACTCGGCGAGCTCCATGAGCCTCATGCTCCCGGGGAAGAAGTGGGTGAGGAAGTCGGTCCTCAGGCCGAAGCAGAGCACCGCGATGTCCATGTCTATCGAGACCTCGGAGAGCTGGTCGACCTGCTCCGGGGTGAGGAACTGGCACTCGTCCACGATGACGGCCTTGCAGTCGCTGTAGCTGTCCCTGACGAGGGCGTAGAGGTCCTCCTCGGGCGGAACGACGACCGCCTTCGCCTCCAGGCCTATCCTGGAGCGGACGATATCAGCCCCGTCGCGGGTGTCAGTCGAGGGCTTGAGGAGCAGGACCTTCATGTTCCTCTCCTCGTAGTTGAACTTTGTTATGAGCGCCTGGGCGGTCTTGGACGAGCCCATGGCGCCGTACTTGAAATACAGCTTAGCCATTTTCCCCTCTGATGATCTCTATTATCAGCGGCATGTCCTCGGGAGGCTCGGGACCGATCTCCGTGGCTCCGAGTATTATCTCCTTCGCTCTTTCGACCGCTTCTGGCTTCTCGGTGGTATACAGGGTCGCGAGCAGCTCTCCCTTCTTCACCGGGTCGCCGGTCTTCTTGTTCAGGATGAGGCCCGCGCTGTAGTCGATGCCTTCCTCCTTGGTGTTGCGGCCCGCTCCGAGCGCGAGGCTGGCGAGCCCGTAGCTCTCGGCATCGACCTTCCTGATGTAGCCGTCCGCCGGAGAGAGCAGCTCGCTGACGGTCGTGGCCTTGGGGAAGCTGTCCGTATCGTAGATCCATGTGGGATCCCCGCCCTGGGCTTCGACCATCTCGGCGAGCAGCTTCAGGGCGCGTCCGGAGCTCACGGCTTCTCTGACCTGAGCTAGGCACTCCTCGCGGCTCCCCTTGCCGGCGAGCTCGATCATGTAGGCCGAGAGGTCGAGGCAGAGCTCCCTGAAGTCGTCCGGGCCGCCGCCCCTGAGGGTCTCGACGGCCTCGATGACCTCGAGCGAGTTTCCTATGGCGCGGCCGAGGGGCTTGTCCATGTCGCTGAGGACGGCGAGCATCTTCTTGCCCGCGCGCTCACCGATGCTGACCATCTCGCGTGCGAGCCTCTCGCCGTCGGCGAGGGTCTTGTTGAAGGAGCCGCTGCCGCACTTGACGTCGAGCACTATGCAGTCGTCGCCCGCGGCGAGCTTCTTGCCCATGATGCTTGAGACTATGAGCGGTAGGCTGTCCACGGTCGCGGTGACGTCCCTGAGGGCGTAGAGCTTCTTGTCGGCCGGCGCCATGTCGGCGCTCTGGCCTATGATCGCGAGGCCTATGCGGTTGACCTGGGCTATGAAGTCCTCCTTGGAGATGTCGGTCCGAAGGCCCTTTATGGACTCGAGCTTGTCGACGGTCCCGCCGGTGTGGCCGAGCCCGCGGCCGCTGATCTTGGCGACCTTGACGCCGCAGGCAGCCGCGACCGGGCCTATTACGAGGCTGGTCTTGTCGCCGACGCCTCCGGTGGAGTGCTTGTCGACCCGGATCCCGTCGATCTCGCTGAAGTCGAGGGTCTCGCCGGAGTCCCTGACCGCGAGGGTCAGCGCGCTTATCTCGTCGGTGTCCATGCCGCGGAAGTATATGGCCATGCACATGGCCGCGGCCTGGTAGTCGGGGATGCTGCCGTCGGTGTAGCCCTCGATGAAGAAGCGTATCTCCTCCTCGCTGAGCTTGCCGCCGTCGCGCTTTTTCTTGATGATGTCGTACATCCTCATGGCTCTACCTCATGCCCTTGTCGTAGGGGATGCCCTCCGCCTTGGGAGCCCTGGACTTCTTGCTGGTGAACATGAGAACGAGCAGGGTGATCAGGTAGGGCAGCAGCCTGTAGACGTTGGAGCTGATGCCTATGTTGGCGAGGGTGTAGATCCCGTCGCCGTTGATGTCCAGGGTCGAGTAGGCCGCCGCGATGCACTTGAAGAGTCCGAAGAGCAGGGCTCCGCCGGCCACGTTCAGGGGCTTCCAGTTGCCGAAGATCATTACCGCGAGGGCCAGGAAGCCGAAGCCGGCGACGTCTCCGTTAGCGGAGCAGTTGGCGGTCGTGACGGCGAAGACGAAGCCTCCCATGCCCGCGAGGGCGCCCGAGATGAGCACGCCCGCGTAGCGCATCTTTATTACGTTGATGCCGAGGCTCGCCGCCGCCTGGGGGTTCTCGCCGCAGGCCCTGAGCCTGAGTCCGAACCTCGTCCTGTACATGAGGACGGAGAGTATCACGAAGATTATTATGCAGACGTAGGTGGTGAGGTAGACCTTGTTGAGGAAGGCCTCGCCCAGCATGCCTATGTCCTGATTCTTGCCGAAGCCGAGCATCGACTTCTTGATGAGGAACCAGCTCGCGGAGTCGCCCGAGAGCAGGAGCAGGGTGTTCTGCTTGGACATCAGCCTGACGAGGAAGAGGACGAGGGCGGGAGCCAGCATGTTGAGCGCGGTTCCGCCAATGGTCTGATCCGCCTTCAGGTTGATCGCCGCGAAGGCCAGCAGCAGGGAGAATATCGATCCCAGCGCGGCCGCGACGAGCATAGCGAGCATCAGGTAGCCCTGCAGCTTCATCCAGTTGTCGTCAGCCTTCGCCGCGGCGAACCAGCCGGCGCCCTGCATGATCCTTACGAAAACCACGCCGGAGAAGGCTCCGAAGATCATGATACCTTCGAGGGCCAGGTTGACCGTTCCGCTCCTCTCGGAGAATATGCCGGCCAACGCGACTATCATGAGCGGTATCGCGTATATGAGCGTCTGTCTTATGAGAAATGCCATGATCAGTCCTCCTTGTCCTTCGCGGGGCTTCCTGCGGCCGGCTGCGCTGCGGGGGCAGCGTCTGCCGTGGGAGCAGGCGCCGCGGCAGCGGCGGCGGGGACGATGGGCTCGCCCGTGACCTTGCTGCGCTCGATCTTCTTCCTTCCGCTTATCAGCATCCTGATGATCAGGGAGAAGGCGGAGAGGTATACGATGACCGCGATTATCACGTCGGTGATGTACTCGTTGTACGCCGTGAGGTAGGTGAGCTGCATGCCCGAGATGTTCAGCATCGACATGAACATTCCCGCGAATATGGTCCCGACGGGGTTGTTCACGGCGAGCAGGGCGACCGCTATCCCGGTGAAGCCCTCGGAGGGCAGGGACTGGTAGGTCGACCAGAAGAACTCGGTGTTGCCGGAGAGGTAGTAGAGCGAGCCGGCGGCTCCGGCCATCGCTCCCGCGATCGCCATCGAGAGTATGATGTCCCTCTTGTCGTGGATGCCGGCGTACTTGGCCGCGTGCCTGTTGGCGCCGCAGGCCTTGAGCTCGTAGCCGAAGGTGGTCTTCTCGATGACTATGTACATCACCACGCAGAGTATCGCGGCGACTATGATGCCGCCGTTGATCTGCGAGCCCCTGAAGATCTTGTCAAGGCCGAACTTGGGCGTCTGGACGCCGTTGTAGCTGGTCTTGTAGATGTAGCCGGTCTTGGTGCCCTCGGCGGTGTTCTTGAGATCGCTCATGTCGAAGATCCAGGTCACGAGGTTGGCCGCGATCCAGTTCGTCATGATGCAGGCTATTACCTCGTTCATGTTGAGCAGGGCCTTGAGCATGCCGGGGATGGAGCCCCAGAGGGCGCCCGCGATCATGCCGCCGAGCAGGGCGATGAGCCAGATCAGTCCCGGAGCCATCTTCGAGGAGGGGATGCTCAGAGCCAGGAAGAGGCTCGCGCAGGTCCCCGCGAGGTACTGCCCGGGGGCGCCGATGTTGAAGAGTCCGGTCTTGTTCGCTATCGCGACCGAGAGGCCGGTCAGTATCAGCGGTGTCGCCCTGAAGAAGAGGTTGCCCATGTTGACCGGGTTGAAGCCGAAGCTCAGGGCGCCCGAGGCGTTCCTGCCCGTGGAGAACACTCCGAAGAGCACGATCTTGATGCCCTCGATGGCTCCCGCGAGGGATATGCTCGGGTTGATGAGGCCGACGATGAGTATGACGACCGCGCCCGCGAGCAGGCCTATGACTATCGAGATCAGCGAGGCTACGAGGGTCTTGAAGCCGTCGCGCTGGGTAAGTCTTCCCTTTTCCATCTCACTTGGCCTCCTTTCCCTGTCTCTTGGCTCCGGCCATGTAGAGTCCGAGCTCCTCGGCCGTCACCTGGCCCTGCAGGAACTCTCCGACTATCTCTCCCTCGTACATGACGAGTATCCTGTCGGAGAGGCTCATTACCTCCTCGAGCTCGAGGGATACCAGCAGTATCGCCTTTCCCTCGTCCCGCTCCTTTACGAGCTGGCTGTGTATGAACTCGATCGCGCCCACGTCCAGGCCCCTCGTGGGCTGGACGGCCACGATCAGCGGTTTGTCTCTGTCCAGCTCTCTGGCAATGATCGCCTTCTGCTGGTTTCCTCCGGACATGCTGCGCGCCCGGGTGATCGGTCCCTGGCCGCTCCTTACGTCGAACTTCTCTATCAGGCCCTCGGAGTAGCTCCTGACGGCCTCGGGCTTGATGAAGCCTCCCTGCTGGAAGCGCGGATCCTGGAAGCTCTGCAGCACCATGTTCTGCTCCAGCGTGAAGTCGAGGACCAGGCCGTGCTTGTGCCTGTCCTCGGGGATGTGCGACATGTACTCCCCGCGGGCCTTGATGCTGGCCTTCGTGATGTCGTGGCCGAGCAGGGTGATCTTTCCCGTGCACTTGTCGAGGCCGCTCAGGCCGTAGATGAGCTCGGTCTGGCCGTTGCCGTCGATGCCGGCGATGCAGACTATCTCTCCCTGCCTGACCTCGAAGCTCACGTGGTCGACCGCGTTCCTCTTGTGGATGTGGGAGGCGACGCTCATGTCCTCGACCTTGAGGACCACGTCGCCGGGCTTCGCGGGCGTCTTGCTCACCTGCAGCTGCACCGGGCGCCCGACCATCATGTTGGAGAGCTCCTGAGGGTTGGTGTCCTTCGTGTTGACGGTGCCGATGTACTTGCCCTTCCTGAGTACCGATACGCGGTCGGACACGGCCATGATCTCGTTGAGCTTGTGGCTGATGAAGAGTATGCTCTTGCCCTCGGCGGCGAACTCCTTCATCATCGCCATCAGCTCGTCGATCTCCTGCGGCGTGAGCACCGCGGTGGGTTCATCGAAGATGAGTATCTCGTTGTCCCTGTAGAGCATCTTGAGGATCTCGACCCTCTGCTGCATGCCGACGGTGATGTCCTCGACCTTGGCGTCGAGGTCGACCCTCAGGCCGTAGCGCTCGGAGAGCTCCTCGATCTTCTTTCTGGCTTCCTTCTTCTTGATGAAGCCCATCTTTCCGACGGTCTCAGCGCCCAGGATGATGTTGTCGAACACCGTGAAGACGTCGACCAGCTTGAAGTGCTGGTGGACCATTCCTATTCCAAGCGCGGTGGCGTCGTTGGGATCGTCGATGCGCACCTTCTCGCCGTTCTTCCGTATCTCGCCTCCCTCCGGCTGGTAGAGGCCGAAGAGTACGCTCATGAGCGTGCTCTTGCCCGCGCCGTTCTCGCCGAGCAGGGCATGGATCTCCCCGCGCCTGAGCTGCAGCGTGATGTCGTCGTTGGCGATGATGCCCGGAAAGACCTTGGTGATATGGAGCATCTCAATTATGTATTCGGATGGCATACTATCTCCCCTTTTGAAAACAGGTTATATCTTTATCAATTCTATCATAAGAAGAGGAAAGTTGGGAAACATATGATATCAAAAATGAAAGAAGCAGCAGGAAGACGGGCATAAAATATCCCGCGGCATCTGCCGCGGGATATTTCGCGTGGTGGAGAGTACTGGAATCGAACCAACGACCTCTTGCTTGTCGAGCAAGCGCTCTAACCAGCTGAGCTAACCCTCCGCAAAACGTGAATATACTATAACTCAAGCCGGAGCGTTTTGCAAGCGCTAATTGCTCGGAAGAGAAAAAAGAAGCTCCCGCGGCCTGTATGGCCGCGGGAGCCGCTGTACGATCGTGATTTCTGAAGCTGCCTTCTCAGACTACTTGACCATGTTCACGGTGACGTTGGAGAACTCCACGCCGGTGATCTCGTCGTTGAGGAGGGTGGCGCCGTCGATCTCGAGAGCTCCAGACTTGAGGTCCTCTACGAGCTTCTCGTACTCTTCGACGGTGAACTTCTCGAATCTCCAGCTGGTCTCAGCGGTCGGGAGTCCGATGGCTCCGTCCTGTACGCCGAGGTTCTGGGTGGTTCCGGCAACGCCGTCCCAGTGTCCGCCGAAGTACTCGCCGAGGATCCAGTAGGAAGCCGCGTCTACGCCCTTGAGAGCGGAGGTGAGAACGGTCTCGGAATCCTGAGCCTGATCGGAGTCTACGCCGAGGGCCCAGGCATCGTTAGCCGCCGCAGCGGAGAACGCGGAGAGATACATCGCGCCGCCGCAGGGGAAGATGACCTCGGTGCCGTTCTCGTACCAGCTGTTGAGCATGGCCTCGAGCTCGGGGGAGGGTCCGAAGGTGGATCCGTAGAGCCAGCTGTAGTTCATGTCGACCTTGACGCCGAGCTCGGCAGCAGCCGCGTTGGCTCCCTGGAGGAAGCCGTAGCCGTATCTGCAGACCGCGGGAGTGGTCCCGCCGCCGCCTCCGGCGAATCCGAGCTTGGTGAAGCCTTCCTTGACGCAGGCATAGCCGGCGAAGTATCCGCACTGCTCTTCCTTGAAGTTGATGCCTACGGTGTTGTTCATGCCGTCAAAGGCGCTGCCGTCGACGTATACCCACTTGGTGTCGGGGAAGTCCTTGGCGGCCTTCTCGATGGCGGCACCGGCCATGAAGCCGGCGCATACGACGATCTCGGCGCCGCCGTCAACGGCGGAGCTCATAGCGGCGTAGCGGTCCTCATCGGTGGCCTGGTCGCCATTGGCGGGCTGATAGTACTTGTAAGCGATGTCGTTCTCGTAGCCGTACTTCTTGACGCCGTTCCAGATACCCTCGTTGAAAGAGTGATCCTTGAGCTGGCCAACGTCGGTGACGAAAGCGATGGGGTAGACGCCGCCTTCAGCGGTCATCTCGTCCGGGATGTCGTTATAAGCGACAAGGGACTTGTCGATGGTCTCCTCCTGTTTCTGCTCAGGCTCGGGAGTGGTGGTCGCCGCCGGAGCCTCGGTCTTCTTCTCACCGCAGGCGGCGAGGGAGAATACCAGAGTCAGAGCCAGAAGGACTGCGAGAATTCTTTTCATTTTCTCTTTCTCCTTCTTTCTTTTCTGCTAAAGTTACAGATCTTTCTATTTGCAAAGCGCTGCTCCGCGCTTCACAAGCCGCATTATACCATCAGCCGAGGGTATCCCACAAGGATTTTCGATAGCTGATGAGGGGAAGGAAGCTCTCGCCCGCGGTGCCGCGCTTATCCAGCCCGAAATAATCCAGTATCGTGGCTGAGATATCCGAGAAGCCGATCCTGGTCCCTATGTCCGCTCCGGATCTGATCGGATCGCCAAAGGCGAGCAGGGGGATGTACTCCCTGGAATGATCGGTGGACTCGGTCGAGGGGTCGCAGCCGTGGTCGGCCGTGATCAGCAGTATGTCGTCCTCCTCCATCCTGTCCATGAAGGACGGGAGCCAGCGGTCGAACTCGGTGAGCGCCGCGGCATAGCCGGGAGCGTCGTTCCTGTGGCCGAACTTGGCGTCGAAGTCGACGAGGTTGGTGAAGCATATTCCCTGGAAGTCTCTGTCCGCCATCGCGAGGGTCTTCGCCATGCCGTCCGCGTTGCTCTCGGTGCGGTTGCTCTCGCTGAGGCCCCTGCCGGCGAAGATGTCCCAGATCTTTCCTACCGATATGGTCTGGAGCCCGGCGTCCTTTATTATGTCGAGCATGGTCTCGGAGGGCGGCGTCACGGAGTAGTCGTGCCTCCTGGAGGTCCTGGTGTAGGGCCACTCTCCCTCGAAGGGGCGGGCTATGACGCGGCCGACGGCGAGGTCTCCGGTGAGCAGCTCTCTGGCGATCTCGCAGTCCCTGTAGAGCTCGTCTATGGGGACTACGCTCTCGTGGGCCGCGATCTGGAATACGCTGTCGGCGGAGGTGTAGACTATGAGCGCGCCGGTCTTCTCGTGCTCCTTTCCGTAGTCCTTTATGACCTCGGTCCCGGAGTAGGGCTTATTGCAGAGGACGCCGCGCCCGGTCCTCCTCGAGAACTCGGCGAGCAGCTCCTCCGGGAAGCCGTCCGGGAAGGTGGGCATGGGCTTTTCTGAGATGAGCCCCGCGATCTCCCAGTGCCCGCTCGTGGTGTCCTTGGCCCTGGAGAGCTCCTGCAGCCTTCCGAAGGCTCCCGCGGGATGCGCGACGCCTCCCCCGACGCCCTCGATGTTGAAGAGCCCGAGCCTGGTCATGTTCGGGCAGTCGAATTCCTTCTGATATCTGACGGCTCCGAGGGTGTTGCTGCCCTCGTCGCCGAAGTCGGCGGCGTCGGGGGCCTCGCCCACGCCGAAGCTGTCGAGGACTATCAGAAAGACTCTCTTTCCGTATCTCATGGCTTCCTCCTAGGCGATCTCGAGCGCTACTTCCATCATGTTGGTGAACATGGTCTCGCGCTGCTGAGCGGTCGCGTCCTCCTCCGGGTATATGAAGGAATTGCTGACGGAGCAGATGCACAGAGCTTTCTTTCCAAGCCTCGCGGCGTTGGCGTAGAGGGCGGCTGCCTCCATATCGACTCCGAGCACTCCCATCTCAGCCCACTTCATGTCGGCCGCGCTGTCGCTGTAGAAGGTGTCGGACGAGTAGATGCTGCCCACCTTGAAGGGAAAGCCCCTGAGCTCGGCGGTCTCGACGGCCTTCCTGAGGAGGCCGAAATCCGCTATGGGCGCGAAGGTCCCGGGCATGCCGAACATCGAGGCGTAGTTGCTGTTGGTGCAGGCGCCCTGGGCGATGATGAGGTCGCCGAGGTGCATGTCCGGGCTGTAGGAGCCCGCGGTGCCTATGCGTATGATGTTCTCGACCCCGAAGGAGCTGAAGAGCTCCCAGGAGTAGATGCCTATCGAGGGCATGCCCATTCCGGAGGCCATTACCGAGACCTTCTTTCCCTTATAGGTCCCGGTAAAGCCCTTGACGCCGCGTATGTCGTTGACGAGGCGCGGCTCCTCGAGGAAGGTCCTGGCGATGAACTCCGAGCGCCTGGGGTCTCCGGGCATCAGCACGGTCTTCGCGAAATCTCCCTCTTCGGCGATTATGTGAGGAGTAGAGATGGGCATCACTTGCCTCCTTCCTTCGCCTCGGCGAGGGCCTTGGCGACCTTGACTATGCGGCTCGTGCCGAGCCTGTCGGCTCCGAGGCGTATCATGTCGGCGGCGTCCTCGAGCGAGGCTATCCCGCCCGCTGCCTTGACCTTGACTGCGGATCCCACGTGCTCCCTGAGCAGCGCGACGTCCTCTCTGGTAGCCCCGCCTCCGGCGAAGCCGGTGGAGGTCTTGATGTAATCGGCTCCGGCATCGGTCACTACCTGGCAGAGCCTGATCTTCTCATCCTCGGTGAGCAGGCAGGTCTCGATTATGACCTTGAGTATCTTCATCCCGCAGACGCGGCGCACGGCCTCGATCTCCTTCTGAACGCGCCCGTAGTCTCCCTCCTTGACCGCGCCGATGTTGATGACCATATCGATCTCGTCGGCGCCGTCCTCTATGGCCTTCTCGGCCTCAAAGACCTTGACCGCGGTGGAGTTGTAGCCGTTGGGGAAGCCTATGACCGTGCAGACCGGAAGCTCCTCGCCCACGTATTCCTTGGCCTGCCTGACGAAGCAGGGCGGGATGCAGACGGACGCGGTCGAAAAGCGTATGCCGTCGTCGCAGAGCGCTCTGATCTCCTCCCAGGTCGCCGTCTGGGCGAGCAGGGTGTGGTCGCAGCGCATGAGAATGTCCTTGATCTCCATAATTATCATCTCCTTGTTCATCGGGCCGATCCAGCGGCCCGTTCTCCGCTTCTATTCCTCCACCGGCTCCAGCCCGAATTCCTGGGGCTGGAAGCGCGGGCAGACATTCTCGAAGGACACGAGCACGGAGGCCGCGAGCCTGGTCCCGATGGAGCAGGCCTCGGCGAGGCTCTTGCCGTAGGTGAGGCCTATGGAAGTCCCGGCGAAGAAAGCGTCGCCCGCTCCTGTGGTATCCTTGACCTCGACGGGAAGGGCGGGGCAGACCCCGCACTCGCCCGAAAGGCTCGCGAATACCGCACCGCGGCCGCCCATTGTGACGACCATGGAGGGGATGCCCGCCTTCTCTATCTTGTCCTTCAGGATGTCCTTCATCTCCTCGGGGCTCAGCCCGGCGTAATCCTCGGAGAAGAGTATACCGGCTTCCTGCTCGTTGCAGACGAGGCAGTCGGTACCGGAGAAGAAATCCCTCCTCTTGACCGCGATGCTCATGTTCGAGACCACGGCGAAGATCTTCTTCCCGTGTTTCTTCGCGAGCTCGAAGACCTTTTTGACTATGTCCTTTTCGGTGTCGATCTCGAGGCAGACGCTGTCCGCGGCGGACATGATCTCGTCCCCCTTCTCCTCGAGTATGTCAAGCACGGGGCTGAAATCTGGCCTCTTTGAGATCGACGCGACCACGTCTCCTGAGTTGTCGAAGACGGCGAGCCATGTGCCCATGCCGTCGGGGACCTTCCGGATGTACTCCGTGTTGACCTTGTGGTTGTTGAGCTTGCGCAGGACGTCCTCGCCCGTGCCGCTTTCGTCGACCAGGCTGAGGAAGATAGGCCTGAGCTCGACGTTGGCTATGTCTTCGACTATGTTTCTGGACACGCCTCCGTGGACGGTCTCGACCGTCCCCTTGTTCCTGCCGGCGGGTATGTAGTTCTCAGTCGGATAGCCCTTGATGTCGACGAAGACGGGGCCGACTACCAGTATGCCCACAGCGGATCACCTCCTGAGAAGCTCGAAGCTGAACGGGAAGAGCTCTTCGAGCGTGTACTCTTTGTAATCGTCCGGAGTGCGGACGAGCAGTATCTTAAAGTCCCTGCCGCAGAACTCCGTCATGACCTGCCTGCAGACCCCGCAGGGAGGGCAGTAGTCCGCGGGCTCCGCGCCCGCGGGGCCTCCCGCTATCGCGATGGCGGCGAACCGCGTGCAGCCCTCGCTCACGGCCTTGAAGATCGCGGTCCTCTCGGCGCATACGGTGGGGCTGAAGCTGCTGTTCTCGATGTTGCAGCCCGTGAAGACCCGTCCGTCCTCAGCCAGAAGGGCGGCTCCGACGTTGAAATGCGAATACGGCGTATAGGAAAACCCTCTCATTCGCAGCGCCTCCGCGGCGAGCTGTCTGAGAGCGTTCCCGCTTATGTCTTTCATGTGTTCTCCTCGTAAAAGACCCTGCGGGCATGCCGCAGGGTCAGTCTCTTCCGGATGAGCTCTTACTTGTCCTCTTCCACGACTATCTCGGCGTCCGGAGCGTTCTTTATGACGCTCTCGATGCCGTTCAGGCAGGAAGTCTTGGCCTTGTAGCTCTCGCCGGTGGCGATGATCTCGCCGTTGCGCGCCTTGAGGCGGAAGCGGGTCTCGCCCGCCTTGTCGGTGTAGACCTCGAACTTGGGGTTCGTGACCTTCTCGAATCCCTCGACGGTCTGGTCCTCAAGCTTGGCGACTGCGGCGTTGGTCTTGACGCTGGCGATGCCGTTCTTGCAGTTGGCAAGGGTGGTATAGACTTCGCTGGTAGCGATGACTTCGCCGTTTCCGGCCTTCAGGTTGAAAACGAAACCGGTCTTGGTCTGCTTAATAACGAATTTGCCCATAATAGCACGTCCTTTCTGCTAAAAATCCTATAGATATTTTACTTTACATGTATCCCGCATTGCAAGAGCTTTCGTTGGATACGGATAAAATATTTTATCTGTATCGCCCGGCTTCGCGAGTATTCTGTGCAGGCAGCAAAAAGCGTTCGAAACAGGGCCTGTTTTATGATAGTATATGAACGGAGACAGGGGCTCCGGTCCCGGTGTCTGTGTTTTGTTTTTTGTACTGCGGAGGACCGCATGAAGAACTGGATCTACGAAGTCGAGAGCTGCCTCATTCCGCTCTTTGAGCTGAGCGAGGAATACGAGAGCTATGCCGCCGCGCGCGGAGCGAGCCCAAGAGAGCTCCCGGAGACGCTCATGCTGCGGGACCTCATAGATAAGCTGTGGCCGTACTGCCTGAGGATGGCGGAGGCCGACTGCGCCGCCGAGGGCGCCGCGGACGAGAGGACGCACGCCAGGCTTGACAGAATAGAGCGCCTGGTGTCCGCGCTGAAGGAGAGCGCGTTCTTCAAGGCGACTGAGGGCTGCGCGGCTCCCGCGCTCAGCGCCGGGGACAGGGCTGCCGCCGAACAGGACGACGATTATTCCGCCTGCCTGAAGCTCTGGGACGTGGTCTGCGGAAGGGCGGAGCCCGCGGCGGACGAGGAGCCTGACGAAGAGCACGACGAGGAGCCGGCCACTGAGCCGGCTGATGAGACTCCCGAAGCCCCGCAGGCCCCCGAACGGCACGCCCCGGAGCCCGATGACGCCGCGCTGGCGGAGGAGGCTTTGAACTCCCTGAGGGAGGCCATAGGGCGCATGAGGAGCAGAGAAGCCGCGGCAGCCGCAGCGATAGCCTCGCTGGAAGCGGAGCTGTCGGGAAGCCGCGCGGAGCACGAGCGCGAGATGCTGTCGCTCAGGGAGAGCACCGCAAGAGAGCTCACCGAGCTGCGCGAGGAGACTACGGGCAGGCTGAAGGAGGCGGGCTCCGAAGCCGCCAGAAGGGTGAGCGAGGCGGAGTCTGAAGCCTCAAGAAGGATCAGCGAGGCCGAATCGGAGGCCTCGAAAAAGATAAGCGAAGCCGAATCGGAGGCCCTTAGAAGGATAGACGAAGCGGAGGCCGGGGCCAGAAAGCTGGTTGAAGAGGCGAAGGCCGAGGCCGAAACGGCGAGGCGCGAGGCCGCGGAGCAGCTTGAGACGGCGAGGCGCGAGGCTGCCGACAAGATCGCGCTCGTCAGGTCTATGTCATCGGCAGAGCTCAAGAAGCAGGCTGCCGACTACGAATCGAAGATCAGCGCGCTCAGCGAGGCCCACTCAAAGGAGCTCAGGGACCGCACCTCGGCGCTCGAGGAGAGGCTGTCAGACGCGGAGAGGACCATAGCCGTTCAGGAGGAGGAGCTCAGAAGCGCCTACGAGGCCGAGATATTCAGGCTGCGCGGAAGCCACGAGGCGGAGATCAACCGCCTCAAGAGCA
>JAEENW010000079.1 GCA_016283945.1 Bacillota bacterium | reverse complement strand
TCAACGCGGACATCGATGGATATGCGCGGACGACGGATAAGTTCCGGGGCTATGAACCGGTGCTGGTAAAGGCGGGGAACGGTGAGGAGGAGCCCGCGGCGCAGAGCGACGATCCGATGACCATTGAGATCGGGGTCTCTAGGGATTGGAAGACTGAGTCTGCATATGCCGGATTCACCAATACCTATGTACCGAAAGCTGAGCTGACCATCACCAAAAAGCTCGGCGAGGACAGCGAGGAAGTCGAGATCCCCGCGGGCACGACGTTCACGGTCACCGACGAGGCCGGCGAGACGGTCAAGACGGTCAGCTACGAGGAATTTGAAGACGGAGAGGTCACTGTGGAACTGCCTGCAGGCACTTACACGGTGAAGGAAGACGAGGGATCCGCCCTCGAAGGCCTTGAAAACTATGATCTGGACGTCACTTACGAGAAGGAGACAGAGGATTTCCGCGACTGGCATATGACGATCACAAAGGTGGTCAGCAATCCAGACGGATACATGAGGTATTACTCTCCTGGCGAAACGATCGAGTACATCATCACTGTCACAAATGACGGCGATTATCCGGTCTTCAATGCCGTGATCAACGATGAGCTGACCGATGATTACTGGCTCATCGATCGTCTGGATCCGGGTGAATCGAAAGAGTATACGACCGATTATATCGTTACTGAAGACGATGCTGACAACGGTTACGTTACCAACATCGCAGATGGATCGGGTTATGAGACCGAAGACGCGGAGGATCCTGACGTACCTGTTGTATCGGGTTCAGTTACAGTGAGGGTGGATTTGCCGTTCCGCGGCGTAAATCCTGCCAGAATGAAATCGGCACCTGAAACAGCCGGAAGCGACGCGGCCGGAGACGGTGCGGCCGGAAGCGATGCGGACGGAAACGACGGGGCCGTGATCCAGCTCGAATTGAAACAGCACGCGACGGTTCGCGTCATCAACACCTACACATCCAAGAAGACAGATGTTACCGTGACCAAGGTCTGGGACGACGAGGACGCTCCCGAGGGTACCCGTCCGGAGCAGATCGAAGTCCAGCTCTTCGCCAACGGCGATGAGTACGGCGAGCCCGTAACGCTTCCCGCCGAAGGTGACGACTGGAGCTTTACCTGGACTGAGCTTCCTCTCGTGGAGGACGGCAAGACCGTGGAGTACAGCGTCGGCGAGGTCGAAGTGCCCGAGGGCTACGAGAGCGAGACCTCCGGAAGCGCTGAAGACGGCTTTACCATCACCAATACCTACACAGCCGAGCCCGAGCCCGAGACCACGGAGATCACCGTGACCAAGGTCTGGGACGATGAGGACGCTCCCGAAGGGACCCGTCCGGAGCAGATAACGGTCCAGCTCTTCGCCAACGGCGATGAGTACGGCGAGCCGGTGACGCTTCCCATCGAAGGCGGCGAAGGCGACGGCTGGAGCTTCACCTGGACCGAGCTTCCTCTCGAGGAGGACGGAAAGGCCGTGGAGTACAGCGTCGGCGAGCTCGAGCTGTCCGAGGGCTACGAGAGCGAGATCTCCGGAAGCGCTGAGGACGGCTTCACCATCACCAATACCTACACGGCCGAGCCTGAGCCCGAACCCGAGGCTCATCTGAGCGTCACCAAGAAGACGGTGTCCAAGCCCAAGAGCGGCGGCAAATACACGCCCGGCGAGACGATCGAGTACGAGATCAAGGTCAAGAACGACGGCGAAGCCGAGCTCCTCGACGTAGAGGTCACTGACGAACTGACCGGAGATACCTGGCAGGTCGGGACCCTGAAGCCCGGCGATGAGAGCGAAGCCCTCAAGGTGGCTTATACGGTCACCAAGGCTGACGCCGAGAAGGGCGAGGTCAAGAACGTGGCCGCCGCGGCCGGCAGGACCGCCGGCAGCGAAGAGCCCGACGTACAGGCCGAACCCGCAGAGGTCACCGACAAGGCCGGAAAGAAACAGTCCTCCGGCGGCGGTGGCGGCACTCCCGAGCTGAACAAGAAGGATCACTTCGCGTACATCATCGGTTACCCGGACGGCCTTGTGCGCCCCGACGGATCCATAACCAGAGCCGAGGTCGCGACTATATTCTTCCGCCTGCTGACGGACGCCAGCCGCGATCAGATCTGGGCGACGGAGAACAGCTTCTCCGACGTTGAAGCGGAGAACTGGTTCAACAACGCAGTCTCCACCATGGCCAACGGAGGCATCTTCAACGGCTATCCCGACGGCACCTTCGGCGCGGGCAAGAGCATCACGCGCGCTGAGTTCGCGACCATCGCGATCCGCTTCTTCGCTGACCAGAACTACACGAAGGGCAGCTTCACCGATACCGAAGGACACTGGGGAGAGGCGTACATCAACGCGGCGGCCAGGAACGGGCTGATCAAGGGTTATCCCGACAACAGCTTCCGTCCTGACGCGCCGATCAGCCGCGCCGAGGCGATGACGGTCATCAACCGCCTGCTGGAGCGTCAGCCTGATAAGGATCATCTGCTGGACGATATGACGGTCTGGCCGGACAACAAGGACAAGAACGCCTGGTACTACGCGGATGTTCAGGAGGCTACCAACAGCCACGATTACACCGAATCCGGCAAGTACGAGACCTGGAAGAGCATGCTTCCGGTGCGCGACTGGGCGGCGTTTGAGACCATGTGGTCCGACGCTCATTCCGCAGGGAATCCGGGAGAGGTAGTCGACAAGGGTCTCCGCATCGACTTGAACGAGATCGATTAGTCCTCAGAAGCGGATGTAAAAGACAGAGAAAGATCCCCCGCCGAAAGGCGGGGGATCTGTTTTTTGTGCAGCTTCCTGCAGGACGTCTATGATCTTTTCTGCTACAGGGTGTCGATGATCTTTGAGACGAATCTCGCGAGCCTGGTCAGATCCTGAGCGTCGATGCTGCCGTCTTTGGTCACGTCGGCGTTAGCCAGCGCCCCGGCATTGCTGATCATGCTGATCTTTGCGACGTGCCTCGCCAGCACGGTCAGGTCCGCCGCGTCGACGTCGCCGTCCAGATCGACGTCGCCGTAGAGGGAGCCGCCTCCTGTGCTGGGATGTATGCTCTCGGGATCTCCGACGGTGAAGTAAACGTAAGCCATTACGTAGTTAGCAATTTTGGCTCCGCTGATCGCTCCGAGCTCGGGCTCCACAGCCGTAACCTGATCGGCGAAGAAAGCCCTGCCGCCGAAGGGGGTCGTGTAGCTGTTGTCAATGAGGATCCAGACAGTATCCCGGTAGGTCTCTCCGAGCTCATAGCTCTCGAAGTCCTCGACAGCGTCGTTGGAGGTATTCCTGTCCCTGATGGTGCTGACGTCTGTCACGTGTTCGACGCTGTCCGTCAGGATGATCCCGTCGGTCAGAGGCGTCAGGTTGAGCGTCGATAGCTCCGAATCGGGCGCCACATCCTTTGGATCGCCCGGGGAGGGGACCTCGAGGCTGAATACCGCGCTGCTGATGTACTCGTCGCGCCAGTCTATGATCTTTTCGGTCGGGTCAAGATAGAGCCAGATCACGTCGTATCTGCCTGCCGCGGACAGCGGCTCGCTGAAGGTGTAGTCCCTGCCGCAGTAGTCCGCCCCGTAATGATCCACGCCGTTGACGGTGATCACGTAGCGGTCGACAGCATCGAAATAATAGGTCGTCCTGTTGTAGTCGAAAAGTATGTTCACCGGATAGCAGACTCCCGCGTTCGGCATGATCTTCACGAGAGGGCGATAGTATAGGTTGCCCTTGAAGGTATCCTCTGTGTATTCGTAGTCGAAGCTGCTCCCGTTGCTGGAATAATACCAGGTGAGCTCCGCGGTGTAATCAGTGTAGACCCAGGAGGCTCGATGCACATTCTCTCCCGCCTCGATATCGAGCCATGATTCGGGGAAGTTCACCAGATATCGGGTCTTGGGGATCAGGACCGTGGTAGACGCGGAGATCGTACCGTCTCTCGTCTCGGCGGTCGCCGTGATCACGGAGCTCGAGTCGCCCCTGCCGGTGATGCTGATCACGTCGCCGCTGCCGCTGACCGACACGCTGTCGTGTGAGGCCGTGAGCGAGATGGAAGCCGCGGAGGCATTCTCCGGGGTAAACACCGCCCTGAGGGAATCCGTCGAGTACTCGTCGTGCAGTACGATGAAGCTGTCCGTCACCTCGACCGCTTTGCTCTGAAGGCTGGAATAAGCCGGCTCATGCCAGGAGTCGCTCTGGTAATCCTGCCAGAGCTCCAGCCCCTGCGGGGTGCGGCGCACGGTGATGCTCACGGGGGTGGAGGTCACCGAGTCTCCCCATGTATCCGTCGCGGTGACGGAGAAGCTGTAGGTACCCTCTACGAACGCTGAGGTCTCATGCCCTGCGCTGCCGAAGATCCTGGAGATGAGTATGGTATTTGAGTTCTCCGGATTGCTCAGCACGTTCAAGGCGTTCGGCTTTGCTCCTTCAGGCCAGCTGACCGGATGCCACTTGTACTGCGCAATGGCCGGTGCGGAGCCCGACAGACTGGCGGTCAGCCTCGGGGCGGCATTTCCGTCGGCCTTGAGGTCATATACCGTAGCTGAGGGGCTGATGCTGACGTTCCAGGTCCCGGCCTTGGTCCCGAGGTAGAAGGTCTGCTCGCTGAAGTAATCCTTGCCGCCGATCGTGTAGCCCACTCCGTACCAGCCCGCCGTGCCGCTGGATACGGTCACGCTGTAGTTCCTGAGGCCGGAGCTTCCTGAGAGCTTGGTCCCGTCCTTGTGCCAGAACAGGCCGGCCGTTCCCGCATTGGACTGCGCGAGGCTGAGGGTCACGTCGTGATTTGCGCCTGCAGCGCGGTCGACGAGGACCCGGCCGTTGCTGTCGGCCGCCGGGCTCGAGGCGAGGTCAGGGAAGCATACGACGTCGCTGTATACTTCCTTTTCAGCGATCTTCGTGCTGCCCTTATACAGGCGCAGCGTCAGCCTGGCCTGGCTTACGCCCCGGTAGATATCGCTCGGCATATAGGTGCTTCCGGTGCCGGTGGTATAGCTCTTCCATTGATTGGAAGTATCCTTGTACATGAACACGAGCTCGTAGCGGCTTATGGTGCCGTCGTACTTCCACCTGTCGAGGTTTCCCCAGCTGGCGTCGCCTGTCGCGACCAGCCTTATCTGCGGCTTGCCCGAGGAGTTTAGGGAGTTTTTGAAGCTCAGCCCCATGTCGATATCAACGCCGGAGAGGTCGGGCGGGACGATCTTCAGCTTGATCAGCTTGGAGTCGGCGCTGTAGTTGATCTCTCTGGTCTCGGTCGGGGTCATCCACTTCTCGTAGTCGCGCACGGTCAGATAGTAGATCCTTCCGACCTCCAGCGCGTCCTTCGCGCTCTGAGGCAGGTTATTCAGCTCTACGTTGTCCGAGCCGGACGACGCGTCGAGCCTGGCGACCTGGTTCTTCCCTTTGGGGGAGGTGCTTATCAGGGCGTGAGTGTGCCCGTAATCCTGCCCGTAGACCTCGTAGATCCCCGTAAGGTTATGCGGATAGTACTGGTCGTGAGTGAATCTCAGGCGGAGATTGGTCAGCTTGTCCCACTCTATGGTCGTGCCCTCGGCGAGCTCGACTAAGGAATCGCCGACACGCTGATAGACTGTGCCTCCCTGATTCTCGACGGGGAAGACGTAGATCGTGCGGCTGACGTCGTCGGCGCCGCCCGCCGCGACCTGATTCGCGGTCAGGTATCCGGTGCCGCTCCTGTAGACTTCCGTGAAGGTCCTGACCTCGCGGAATGCCGACGCCGGGAGACCGATCTTGCCGTAGGAGGTCTCGTGATAGGCGAAAGCGTCGCCTATCTCGCCGGCCTCCTGACCCTCGAAGCAGACTCCGTCGCTCTGCTTGTGGGTGCTGAAGCGGCCGCCGTAAACGCTGACCGTTGCTCCGCTGCTCACCTGCAGCACGTCCGCGCAGCCGTTGCCCCAGAATTCGCCGTCATAGATCTTGAGGTTTCCGCCCGCGGCCTTTATCGCCGACGCCCTGATGTCCGGCGCAGAGCCTTTTTTGATCTCGGCGTATCCGCGCCCGTGGAAGTTACCTCCGTTTATCACCGCCTGTCCGCTGTTCAGGACGACGGCGGTACCGTTGATCTGCGCCCAGTAGTATTCGGCATCATAAGCGCAGTAGAACTTCTTTGAGCGCCCCGCGTGGAGCTTTCCACCGTTGACGGTGAGCTTTCCGCCGTCGACTTCTATCAGGTTCCTGAGCTCCATATAAGGGGTGCCCGGTAAGCACTTTGTATCGATATATCCGTCATAGTTGATCTCTCCGATGTCTCCGGCGTCGTTGATCACGAGCTCAGAGCCCGATACGACGCGCAGCATCGCCATCGGGTGTCCTTTGGCGGACTCCCAGCTGCTCCAAGGATAGCCCATAGATATCTCGTGGTAAGGATCACCCAGACTTCCGGTCTCGGCATCGTATGAGAGCTTTAAGTCGTGCCCGTTGAGATCAAGGACCTTGATGCCGGAACCGAGGGTGCACCAGTAACGGACTATAGGAAGATTCCTGTTGTCTCCCGGTTCCCCGATCCAGGCGTGGACGTCCGTGTTCAGCTTGATGATGAAGTTGCCGTCCGCCTCGAGCTGGGCCTTCAGGCTCTGTCCGTCGGCGTCGTTGATCAGGACCGTGCCGAAGGACGGCTCAGCAGCGTGGGCCGGAGGCTCGAGCTGCCCGAGGGCGGACAGCGCCAGGACGAGCGCCAGCAGGACGCTCAAAAGGCGTTTAGCGCTGATCATGTGCTTCATTGTCGTTTCTCCTTTCATCGTCATGGATAACCAGGCCCAGGAGCCTCGCCTGCAGCGCCAGCTCGAGGCGGCTGCCGAAGCCCGTCTTCTCCATGAGGTTCTGCAAATGCCGCTTCACTGTGTTCGCGGAGATGTTCAGCCTTTCGCCTATCTCCTCGTTGGTGAGGCTGGCGGTGAGCTCCCTGAGCACGTCGAGCTCCCGCTGAGTGAGGTCGCTGCGCAGGGCTTTGCCGAAGCTCACCCTGGGCGGCTCGGCCGGATAGACCGATTCGCCGTCCATCGTGCGGTCCATGATCTCGATCAGGCTGTGATCGTCGTACTCCTTGTACCAGAAGCTCTCTACGCCTATCCTCCGGGCCTCGTCCTCCCAGCTGGTCTCTGAGCTTGAGGTGGTGAGGATGATCCTCATTTCGGGGTGGCTCTTTTTGATCTCCTCCGCGGCGGTGAGCCCGTCGATCCCTTCCTGCATCATGACGTCCAGGATCAGCAGATCGGCTCCGCGCTCATCCGCGAACTCCACCGCCTCGCGCGCCGTCCTGAAAGAAGCGGCCAGCTCGTAGCGCGTGGACGCGCGGACATACATCTCGAAGAATCCGCGGGATATGTTCTGGTCGTCAGCTACGACGACCCTGACGCGATCTTCCAAATATCATCACCATCCCTTCTTCTCCGGATCCTCCGGCTGCAAATGAGTATAATTTCCCATATTCATTGTATAGGCGATGGATGAGAAAACATATCACCCGTTCGTACCATTTTGAGAATATAAAAAACGCTCCTTCTTGAGGAGCGTCACGGCGGTTGAGGCAGGGCGCGGGGCCTGTGGCAGTCTGCGGGGACTATTCCGGCTATTCGCATGTGGAACCTTCCCGGCACGGGCCGGCGAAGGTCATGGTGAGCGAGAAGGCGGGGGAGCTCTGCACCATCATCGTCCCGCCCGCGGCTTCGACGCGGCGGCGGAGGGAGAGCAGGCCTCCGCTCTCGTCTATAGGCCCCTCAGTGGGCCTTCCGCTGTTGGTGATGGTTGCTTCAAATCCGTCCGCGCCTTCCGGTCTCAGCACGGCGGATATGCTGTCCGCCCCGGCATGCTTTACGGCGTTCGCGGCGCACTCTCGTATGGCCTCAGAGAGTATTGACAGAGCTACGCGGTCAACGGGATGGCCGCATACGTATCCCGTCACCGGGTCCAGACCGCTGATCTCCACGCTGACGCCTATGCTGCCGGCCATGCGGACAGCCTCACGCAGTTCATCCTCCGCGCTCCGGCAGGCATTGCTTTCCGCGCCTGAGCTTACGTCCGTACGGCCGCTGTCCGGGATCCCGTCCTGAGCGGCGTCTCTGTTTTCTCCCAGCAGGAAGCGGTTCATCTGCGAGGTGATCATCGCCACGGCGGCAGCATCCGCGCTGCCGGGATGTTCTATATAGTGGCGGCCCATGAGAAGGACCTGTCCCAGCTCGTTGTGCAGGGCTATGCGGGCCGAGGCCTCCTCCTGCTTGACGAACATCTCGGCCGAAAGCTCCGACGCCTCCTTCATGCGGCGGCGGATGTCCAGAAGGCGGGCGTTCTTTGCCCTGAGCTCCTCCGTGATCCGGTACCTCTCCGTGACGTTCACCGCGCTGGTCCGGCCGTACTCCGCGCCGTCTTCGGTGATGGTCCCGGAGGAGAAGAGCCAGACTTCTCCGCCCGGCATGCGCATCAGGCGCTTTCCGCCCTGATCCTCTCCCTCCGCCTCGAGCCTGGACAGGAGCGTGCGGACATCTGACAGACGCCCGCCTGTCAGCTCGCGGCACAGGTGGTCCATGGTCAGGTTAGAGAGCAGGGCGGTGCCGTCCTGGGAGCTCACGCATATGCCCTCTGGAAGCAGGTCTACGGCCTTGTGTATGGTATCCGGCGTTACGGTGCTCGCTCTGTAGCTCCTGAAGTCCCGGAAGCTGAACGCCAGAAATGACGCTGAGAGCGCCTCCAGAGCGGCGAAGACCGGCCATGGCAGTGAATAGGGGAAGGCGGTCCCGTCTATCGACGCTCCCTCCGTCTGGGGGAAGCACACGATATCATAGCTGTTCAGCAGAAAGACGAAAAGCGCGAAGCAGGCGAGAGCGTGAGCGCAGGCGGCCTGACGCGCGCTCCTTCTCTCCCGCAGGGAGAAGAGCAGGGCGGCAGTCCCCCCTATGGCGAGTATGAGCGCGGCAAGCAGCAGCGGGAGCGACGCTCCTCTTTCAAGGAGGCTGTAATACGAGCTCATCCGGCGCCTCCTTTCGCCCTTATGGTGAGGAAGAGGCATCCGTCGCTCAGGACGCGTTCCACGGGGAGCGGCGTCCCGGGAAGGGCTGCGCCGATCTCCGCGTCCGGGTCAGCCTCGACTGTGAGCCTTACCCCGTCCGGCGTAAGAGAGGCTGTCATCCTGCGCATGACGGGCAGGAGCGCCTCGATCAGGATCTCAAAGCTGTCATAGAGCTCGTGGATCCGGGCCAGCGGGAAGTCAGAGTATTCCACGCCCGTGGCGGCCGCGTCGATCCCGCGGCATTTCAGGAAGCGGGCCGTCTCCTGCATCGCGAGGAAGAGCTCGCGGTTCGGGCGCGGGAGGCTCTCCTCCTCGAGGAGCATGAGGTTGCTCTTGCGCTTGCAGTAGGCGTTCAGTACGCAGCACTCAGCCAGCACGGCCGGAAAGCTGTCCGATTCCGGGGAAGCGCTGTTCAGCAGTTCTTCTATGCGCTTCTGCTTTGGATACAGCGCCGCGGAGATCCTGTCGTAGACCCGTGCCTGGGCGTCGAGATGCGCCTTTTTCACCTGCAGCTCGTTCTCGACGGCTATGAGGCCGTTCTCTTCGCTCAGGATCTCGTTGGCTTCAGCGAGCCTGTGGCTCTCCCTGTGCAGTTCGCTCTCGTCCTCGGTCCAGAATACGAGGCCGGGGAGCATGCTCATGCCCGAGAGGCGGGTATCGCCGTCGATATATACGGGAGACTCCAGCGACTCCTTCAGCTGCTCCTGCGAAGCGCTCACAGGGACGTCGGTCGCGTATACGGGCTTCAGGGAGCTGTCGGTTATGAGGACTGGCAGCCCAAGCCGTGAGAAGAAGCCCGTATAGTTTTCGTTGTAGGGGATGAGGCGGTTCCTTATGCAGACCTCGAATAAGCCCAGAAGGCTGAAGACGTGTATCTCCGGCGCGTGAAACATGCGCAGCGTCTCATGAGGCGTCAGCACGAGCCTGTTCAGAAGGCTGACAGCGCCCCAGAAGACGAGCACAGCGGCGAACCAGCTCAGACCCCGGATGTTCTGCTTCCAGGTCCTGCTGATAAGGATGAGAAGGCCGGCGATCAGGACTATCCCCATCCAGCCGTACATGGCGTAGAACAGCGGCCCGTAGGTATACGTACCGACTATGCCGTGGAACTCGGACAGGGGGATGAGGCGGCGGTAGAAGAGCTGGTGCAGGTCGTTGGTCAGGATGAGAAGCAGCAGGACGCCTGAGGGGATCAGGAGCAGCCGTTCGGCCGCTCTCCTTTCCCCGCCTTCGCCGCGGCGTATGCGGACGCAGGTCATCAGGAAAAGCGTCGGTATGAGGATCAGGGGAATGTTGTAAGCGTAGTCCGCGAAACGTCTGACTGCGATACCGGTCAGCACGCGGAACCTGAGGAAGCGGACCAGAAGCTCAGCGATCATCAGAAGCGCCGACGCCTCGGCGTAGCTGCGGGCCTTCGTCGGCAGGAGCCTGCTACGCACGGAGTAGATCCACGAGATCAGCAGCGCGATGTAGATCATGAAGTTGGCGCAGAACATTAGGGTGTCAAGGGCAGCGATCCCCGTCCTCGTAAACATATAGGCGGTCCCGGCCAGAAGCAAAAGGCCTGAAAAGAGCCATATATCCTTGCTGCCTCCGCGCTTCAAGCTGCTGCCTCCTTACATCAGATCCGGAATTGCTTTGCGTTTCAGGCAGATCGCCGTACTTCACAAATATCCAATTATAACATAACACATTTTCCCGGCGTTTTAGGACGGGTGACGCATTTTTATCTGCAGGGCAATGGCGGAGAAGGTGGGATTTACCCTTCGGGCATAAACTTCGAATCCCTCTTATCATATGCATATTTAAAACCTCCCGCCAAGGCGGGAGGTTTTAAATATGGCGGAGAAGGTGGGATTCGAACCCACGTGACGTTTCCGTCAAACTGATTTCGAGTCAGCCCCGTTATGACCGCTTCGATACTTCTCCGTGTCTGCCGGACGGCTAGCTTTATTACTATATATCATGCCGGCGGGTTTTTCAAGCGGAATCGGCGTGGGAGAGCAGGGCGGTCAAGTTGAACTGTCGGAATCTCCACCCAGAGCTGACTGAATCTATCCTCTGAGCTCCTCGAGGAAGCTCTCCAGAAGCTCCGCGTTCGCGTTCACGAGCTCGGCGCACCTGACGCCTTCCCTGAAGTACTTCTTTTTGAGCTCGGCACAGTCCGTGCCGCCGAACTCCTTCTCAAAGCGGGCTACGTAATCCGCGCATATTCCCCTGAAGCCGGGGACGTCGTGCGCGCGCTTCTCGATGAGAAGGGCGCTTATGGCGGCTATTCCGGCGGCGAGGGCGCCGCAGGTCTTTCCGCAGCCCATTCCGGCTCCGAAGCCTCCGATGATCCTGAGGTCATCGCTGCCGATGCCGAGCTGCGCCTTTTCGTTGATAAAGCTGAGAGTGCTCTCGGCGCAGTTCATGTTCTTTCCGATATAAAGCTCTTCCACATCCAATCGTTTTTCGTTCATTGCAGTCTCCTGATCTGTCACTCGGCGTCACGGATATGCCGGCATGTATTAGTGATGGCTTAGTGATCGCTCCGCCGCGCCTTGGTACCCAGTTCACGCCTCCGCGCCTTGGGGCAGCGGCACGCATCCGCGCGCCTTTTTGCTGAAAAATATTATATCAGCAGGCCGATAGTTGGTGCAATCTCAGCGCATTTGTTTTATAATATTCGGGCGGTTCGCTCGAGCGGCCGCAGTCAGGACGATCAACACTTAAAGAAAAGGGAAACTATATAATGGCCACTTACTCTGAAAACAGAAGGCGCGGCTGGCTCATGGTAGCCTACGGCGCGCTCTCGCTGATGATACTTCAGTATCTGTGCTACAACGCCTTCAGCCTCTTCGTGGTCCCCATCACGGAGGACCTGGGCATAAGCCGCAGCGCTCTCTCGCTCACGACCACCATCGCCTCCATCGCGGGCATGGTCATAGCGCCCATAGCGGGAAGGCTCTTCTCCGTGAAGAGCGTCAGGAAGCTCATGCTCATGGGTCTCACCGTGACCTCGCTTAGCATAGCCCTGCAGTATTTCGCGAAGTCGGTCATGCTGCTCTACGTGCTCGCCGGAGTCAGGGACTGCGGCGTAGAGTTCTGCCTCATGATGCCGCTCGCGATACTCATGAACCGCTGGTTCGGCAACGACAGGAGCTTTGCCTTCAGCATCATCAGCATCGGAACGAGCCTCGGCGGCGTGCTGCTGTCGGTGCCTCTCTCGAACCTGATCGCGGGCGCGGGCTGGCGCAACGCCTACCTGGTCTGCGGTCTCGGCGCGATGGCCATACTCGTCCCGCTCTGCTTCTTCATAGTCAAGGACTGGCCCGAAGGCACTCAGCCCGCTGCCGCCCCGAAGGCAGGGGAGGACGGCGAGAGCGCTCCCAAGGGCGACGTAAAGAGCTTCACCGCGCAGCTGCACAAGGACAGGAGGTTCTGGCTGCTCGCCGTCGGCCTCATGGCCAACTCGTTCTGCTGCGTCGGCCTCTATCACATCTCGACCTTCGCGCAGTCGCTGGCCTTCGATCCCGGCTTCGCCGCGATGATGATCTCGGTCCACAGCATCGGAGCGGTGGTATCCAAGCTCCTCATGGGCAAGCTCTTCGACAGGAAGGGCATAAGGGGTGGCGTGCTGCTCGGCTCCGGATGCCAGATCCTCGCCTACGGCCTGATGATCCTGGCCTGCATGATGCCCGGAAAGGCGCTGCTCGTAGCGAGCATACTCGCCTACGGCCTGAGCTTCGGCTCTCAGAGCCTCTACTCCAGCTCCATCATAAGCCGCATCTTCGACATGGAGTACTACAGCATAGTCGCGGGCGAGCTCGCGGTCTTCGTGCTCCTGGCTGGAGCCTTCAGCAATCCCGTGGTCTCCGCCGTGTACGACATGACCCACAGCTACTCCATAGCCTGGACCCTGTGCCTCGCCATGGGAGCAGTCGCGCTGGTCTGCCTGATGAGCCTTGGAAAGAAAAAGGCCTGATCCCCGGGCGGGAATGAGGCCGTTAAAATTAAATCCGGATCGCGCCGCGGGCGGAGCTTACTTTCCGTCCAGCAGCCCGAATATGTGATCAGCCGCGCCGAAGAGGTCCTCGCAGACCCTCTCGGCGCGCTCTTTGTTTTCGGGGCTCGGCTCGAGCACGTCGGGCACCAGTATCACGCGCATCCCGGCTCTGAAAGCGGCCTCGGCGCCGGCGTTGGAGTCCTCGACCACGAGGCAGTCCTCGGGGGAGACTCCCAGCCGCTCCGCGGCCTTCAGAAAGATGTCCGGCTCGGGCTTGCTGCGGCTCACCATGTCTCCGCAGACGACGGCGTCGAAGTAGCCCTCCATGCCGCTCACGCGGACGCGCGGCTCGACGCGCACGGTGCGGGTCGAGGTGCCGAGCGCGATGGGCACGCCGCGCAGCCTCAGACCCTCCAGGATGTAGAAGGCGCCGGGCTTGATACCTGCCTCGCCGTCGAGCACCCTCTGCAGGAAGATCTCTATGGTCTCTTCTCCGTAGGCGCGGTAGTCGAAGTCAGGGCCGTATTCCCGCTCGAAGACCTTCGAGGTCTCGTCGTTGCGAAGGCCTATGCAGAGCTTGAGGACCTCGACGAAATGAAGGTAGTCGAAGCCGTGCTTTTCCGCCGTGATCCTCCAGGTGTCTATGAGGAGCCTTTCGGAATCGATGAGAGTGCCGTCCATGTCGAATATTACTGCCTTGGGTGCCTTGTCCATACCATTTCCTTTCAGCTGAGCGCCCTGTAGGCGCTGTCCCTCCGGCACGACGTAGGATCCGGGCTTTGCCGCCCGCGTCGCCCGCCGGGAGTTTGTCTTCTACCCGCGCATTATATCACAGTATCTCCCTTTGAAAAACAGCCCGCGCGGTACTATAATCTGCATTGTAAAAGAGGAGGTTATCCATGACCGGAACGATCATAAGGACAGCTGCCAGAATCGCCGCAGCCGGCGCCGCCGCGGCAGCGGTCACCATAGGTCCGGCGGCCTGGGCGTACAAAAAGGCCTTCAGCGCCGCGGATCTGAGGAACAGGGACGACAAGGATTTCAATTTCAGGGGCCAGATGCTCGAGCACGGGGATGAGATCACGGCCCTCATAGACAGGCTCGCCGCCAGGCGCTTCGAGTGGGTCTACACCAAGTCCCTCGACGGGCTCGTTCTCGCGGGCAGGCTCTACGAGCAGGGCCCCGGAACTCCGCTCGTAATATGCTTCCACGGCTGGAAGGGGACCGCCTTCCGCGACTTCGCGGGCGGAGGCAATTTCCTGCTCGACGCCGGGCTCAGCACCATACTCGTGGACGAGAGGGGGCAGGGCGTGAGCGGAGGAAAGAGCATGACCTTCGGCATACTGGAGCGCTACGACGTGAGGAGCTGGGCGGAGTACGCGAGGAGGCGCTTCGGCGAGGAGCGACCGGTATTCCTCTGCGGGATCTCCATGGGCGCCGCCGCGGTGCTCATGTCGGCTGACACCGGGCTCCCGAAGAACGTGAAGGGCATCATCGCCGACTGCCCGTTCGATTCGCCGAAGGAGATACTCGGGAAGGTCGCGGTAGAAAACTACGGGCTTCCGCCCCAGGCGATGGTCTACGCGAAGGCTGCGGCGAGGCTCTTCGGAGGCTTCAGGCTCGAGGACGTAAGCGCGTCCGAAGCCGTTAGAGTGAGCAGTCTTCCGGTACTGCTGATCCACGGCACGGCAGACGGTTTCGTGCCCGCCTGCATGAGCGCGAGGATCGCCGAGGCCAACCCCGGGACCGTCCGATACGAGCTCTTCGAGGGCGCCGAGCACGGCATGAGCTTCTTCTGCGACAGGGAGCGCTACGAAGCCCTCACGCTGGGATTCATAGAGGAGCACCGCTGAAAGCGGATAGCTCCGGATAAGCGGCGGACACCGCCCGCCGGGCGCACGGGGGATGAAAAAACTCGCCGCGGCGGTGACAGAGGCGGCTCTTTCATGGTACAATCATAAAAAAAGCAGGGAGGACTGACATGGCAGCAAAAGCAAAAAAGCCCGCCGAGGATAAGGCGGAATTCCGCGTAGAGCGCGACACCATGGGTGAGATCAAGGTGCCAGCGGACAGATACTGGGGAGCACAGACCGAGAGGAGCTTCGAGAACTTCCGCATCGGCGTCGAGAAGATGCCGCAGGACATCATCGAGGGCTTCGCGATCCTCAAGAAGGCCTGCGCGCTCGCCAACTACGACCTCGGAAAGATCAGCGAGGAGAAGTGCGACATCATCTGCAAGGTCGCCGATGAGATCATAGCCGGAAAGCTCGACGGGAACTTCCCGCTCGCGATCTGGCAGACCGGCTCCGGCACGCAGTCGAATATGAACGTCAACGAGGTCATCGCCAACCGCGGCAACGAGCTCGCGGGAAGCAGGCTCCTGCATCCCAACGACGACGTCAACATGTCGCAGAGCTCGAACGACACCTTCCCGACCGTGATGCACATAACCGCGGTCAGGGAGATCGAGACCAAGCTTCTGCCCGCCATGAGGAACCTCGTCGTCACCCTCGAGAAGCTCGAGGCCCAGAACTACAACGTGATCAAGATCGGAAGGACCCACCTCCAGGACGCGGTCCCCATCAGGTTCTCCCAGGAGATCAGCGGCTGGAGAGCCATGCTCGAGGAGAACGAGAGGATGATCCAGGACTCCCTGATGTACCTCAGGAAGCTCGCAATAGGCGGAACGGCCGTCGGCACCGGGCTCAACACCCCCAGAGGCTTCGACCGCTACGTGACCGCCAAGCTGACCGAGCTCACGGGCTCGATCTTCAAGCCTGACGAGAACAAGTTCCACGCGCTGACCAGCAAGGACGCGATGGTCAACGGGCACGGAGCGCTCAAGGCTCTCGCGGCCAACATGATGAAGATCGCCAACGATGTGCGCTGGCTCGCGAGCGGCCCCAGGAGCGGCCTCGGAGAGATCAGCATCCCCGAGAACGAGCCGGGAAGCTCCATCATGCCGGGCAAGGTCAACCCGACCCAGTGCGAGGCGGTGACCATGGTCGCTGTCCAGGTCATGGGCAACGACGTCGCTGTGGGGCTCGCCGCGTCTCAGGGCAACTTCGAGCTCAACGTCTTCATGCCGGTCTGCGCCTACAACTTCCTGCAGTCCGTCAGGCTGCTCACCGACGTGATCAACTCCTTCGAGAAGAACTGCGTCCGCGGCATCAGGGCCAACAAGGACAAGATGGACGAGTACATCGCTCGCTCGCTGATGCTCGTGACCGCGCTCGCGCCTAAGATCGGCTACGACAACGCGGCAAAGGCTGCGAAGCACGCGCACCACACCGGCGGGACCCTCAAGGAGGCGGTGCTCGAGCTCGGGCTCCTCAGCGAGGAGGAATTCGACGAGGCCGTGGACCCCGCGAAGATGGTATAATAACAGGCGAAAGCTCTGAATGGGCGGCAGTACGCTTCGGCGGACTGCCGCCTTATAGCAGGGAAGGGAGGAATATACATGGGACTTGAGAATGATTGCCCTTACATCATAGGAAGGGGCAGGAGAGGCAAGCTCAACCTCATAACCGACGTGCCGGGAGTCAAGGTCGGCCACGTCACGGTCAGGAACGGCAACGTCAACACCGGCGTCACCGCGGTGCTTCCGCACGGCGGGAACATCTTCAGGAACAAGGTGGCCGCGGGCTGCGCAATAATCAACGGCTTCGGCAAGACCATGGGGCTCATGCAGGTCGAGGAGCTCGGCACCATAGAGACCCCGATAGTGCTGACGAACACCCTCAGCATAGGCATCGCGGCGAGCGGGCTCATACGCTACATGCTCGAGCAGAACCCGGAGATAGGCGTTACAACCGGCACGGTCAACCCCATAGTCGCGGAGTGCAACGACGGACCGCTGAGCGATCTCAGAGGACTTCACATAAAAGAGGAATACGTCTACCAGGCTATCGAGAGCGCCTCGACGGTGTTCGAGGAGGGCTGCGTGGGCGGAGGCACCGGTATGCGCACCATGGGCATCAAGGCAGGCATAGGATCGTCCTCGAGGATAGTCGGGATCGACGGCAAGGATTACACCCTCGGCTGCCTCGTGCAGAGCAACTTCGGAGCCTTCGGCGACCTCGTGATCGCGGGCGACCCGATTGGGCAGCGCATCTCCGACGCTCTCAACGACGCCAAGAAGGACCGCGGCTCCATAGTCATAATCCTCGCGACCGATATCCCCATGTCCGACAGGCAGCTCAGGCGCCTCAGCATGAGGGCGGCCGCCGGGATAGGGCGCATGGGCGGCTACTACAGCAACGGCTCGGGAGACGTCGCGATAGCCTTCTCAACTGCCAGGACCATACCGCACGAGCAGGACGGGAGCTTCATAGAGCTCACGCAGATCCTCGACGACTGCCTTGACCCGGTCTTCAAGATGGCGGCGGAGGCGGTCGAGGAGGCGATCACGAGCGCGCTCTGGCACGCCGACACCATGAAGGGCATAGGCGGAAAGGTCGTCAAGAGCCTCAAGGACTACATGAAGGAGGAGGGCGTAGAGCCGAGAAGCTGACGCGCTGCCCCGCTCACTCAAAAAACTCTTAATCGCAAGCCGGACATGTGGTATCATTAACGAGTTATTTGCCGCGGTCCGGCTTTTCGCGTTCGCGGCTTTAGAGTGATCGGAGGAATAATGGCTTCACTGATACTCGCCGGCAAGATAATGAGCCTCCTGCTCATACTCTTCGTCGGCTTCCTGATCGTAAGGCTCGGCATCCTCAGCAGCGACGACGCGCGCGTCGTCTCCAGGCTGACGATCTATGCCGTGACGCCCTGCACCATCATCACGTCCTATCAGGTGAGCTTCACGCCCGACATACGCGACGCGCTGCTCGTCACGCTCGCCGCTGGCGTTATCACCCAGATGTTCTATACGTTCATCAGCCTCTTCTACACGAAGCTGCTGAAGCTCGACGAGGTGGAGCACGCCGCGATAGTCTACTCCAACTCGCTCAACCTGATCGTGCCGCTCGTAAGCGCGCTGCTCGGGCCGCAGTGGGTCATCTACGCGAGCATGTACAGCTCCTTCCAGACCTTCATGATGTGGTCCAACGGCAAGTCCATACTCTGCGGAGAGAGGCGCCCCGACTTCAGAAAGGTCTTCAAGAACATCAACATCATCAGCGTGTTCATCGGCATCTTCATCATGATCCTCGGGATCACCGAGTTCCCGGGACCCATCCAGAGCGCCATGAACAGCCTCGGAAGCCTCGTCGGCGCCATGGGAATGCTCAACATGGGCATGATAATAGGCGGAATGGAGCTCAGGGAGATCTTCACCTACAAGAGGACTCCGCTCATGTGCTTCATGAGGCTCATCGTGATGCCCATCCCCGCGGTGCTCTTCCTCAAGTTCGGGCCCATGGCCGCGATGGCAGCCGACGGTAAACAGCTCATGCTGATCGTGCTTCTGGCCGCCTGCGGGCCTACCGCCGTCAACATCAGCCAGATGGCCCAGCTCTACGGGCGCGACGCAAAGTACGCGAGCGCCATCGGAGTGGTCTCGACGCTGCTGTGCATCGTCACGATGCCCCTGATGATAGCGCTCTACAACCTTTAGCCTGTTTCAACGGTCTTTTGGCAGTCGCGCCGGAGTGCCCGATGTGTCATCTATACAAAACTACGAAGTATATATATCAAAATCAGAGACTGTCTATCTCAAACGCGCATACCAATCGATATGCGCGTTTTGATATAATCAATCTGTTAGACCGATATCGTATTTTTCCTGTTATCACGAAAGGGGATACACATGAAAAAAGTTAATCCTGAATTCCTGATGACCGCAGCTGAAGGCAAGGCGTGGCACGAGTACAAGTCCACCCTCGGCCCGATCTACCCCGGTTACGACAGCTTCATTCCCTACATGAACTTCGTAAGGGAGAAGCTCGAGGGCTACGGCTGCATCGATTATCTCGATCATCACTGGCAGATGGAGAGCTACATCGTCAAGGATTGGCCGAACCACGAGGAAGAGGTCATGGGCCTCAAGATCGACGGCAAGGCTCTGCCCGTAGGCACCTTCTGCATGCTTTCCGCCTCCACCGGAGCTGACGGCGTAGAAGCGCCCATGGTCTTCTGGGACATCACCAAGGGAATGCCTCCCGAGGGATCCATGGAAGGAAAGATCATCGTCATCGACACTCCGCCTCATCCCGAGAAGCCGTACAAGCCTGCCTACCTCGGAAGCTACGTCATCACCGACACCAACTACCGCAGCGATCCCCAGCCCGACTTCGAGATGTTCGAGAAGCCGGATCCGACGATCAACTGCTCCTGGAACAACCGCTGGAACTTCTTCGCCTGGTGGGATCTCATTCCTCTCTGCCCGAATATGGGCGGCGCCAAGGCCATGATCATCTGCTCCGACATGACCAAGGGAGCTCTCCACGGACTCTATGACAGGCAGAAGGTCCGTCCGCTTCCCACCATCGTGGTCGACAGAGTCACCAAGAAGGAAGTGCTCGAGGCTGCCAAGGCCGGAAAGACCGCCTGGGTCAAGCTCGACTCCAAGTTCTTCTGGACCGACGCCTACAACTACTTCATGTTCCAGCCCGGCAAGTACTACGGCACCGATAAGGACGAGTACGTGACCGTGAACATCCACGTCGACGCCATGTCCCTCACCCAGGACAACGGCTCCCTCGGCGCCATCGGCATCGCCAGGTACTTCTCTCACATTCCTCAGGAGGAGAGAAAGAAGACCATCGTATACTGCATCGACTCCCGCCACTTCATCGAGGGCTTCGAGGACGGCAACTTCCAGCACGATCCGTACGTAGTGCATCCGGAAGTCAAGAAGAAGGTCGTCGTCACCGTCGGTCTCGAGCACATGGGCGAGATGGCCGCCCGCGAGAACTACGAGCTCAACACCATGGAGCCGACCGGCATGCCCGAGTTCTCCTTCATGAAGGCTGACGACAACGACTGGTGCGCTCAGCACCTGATCCAGGCCGCCGCCATGTCCGGACTCGAGAGAGCCGACATCAAGGTCGACGGACGTCCCGGTATCCACGGCGCCTACAAGGGCTGGGTAAGAGCCATTCAGGCCTCCACCCACAAGCTCGGCGTCTGCGTCATCGGCGAGGCCGGAAACTGGCCCGGCGCCCACACCCAGACCTACTCCACCATGCAGTACTTCGGCGAGAAGAAGTTCCGCGACGAGGTCCACACCTGGACCCAGGTCGTTCAGGACCTCATGGACACCGATTCCATCGTCTACAACATCTGCTGGCACAACCTCAACACCGCCATCCGCAAGGCCGAGGCCGACAAGCACCTGACTTCCCTCCAGAAGGAAGGACTGCTCTCCGAAGTCTCCACCATCTTCGGATTCGTGGTAGAGGGCGAGTACGAGTTCGCCTGCAAGAGGCTCGACGGAAGCTGCAGAGAGGCTATCAACTACTGCCTCAAGAACACCGCCGGCGACTGCATCATGGCTCTCGACAAGTGCATCGCCGAGCTCAAGAAGTGGTTCTAAGGACCGCTTAAGGGCTCAGGATACGGTCTCCGCTGCTCTGAGGGGCAGGGGATCCGCTCCCGCTGAGTGCCCGTAAAAGCAAAAGAAGACCCGCGGCGTCATGCCGCGGGCCTTTTCGTGTGCTTGTATTCTTTTTGCCGGGCTCAGGATCCCCGGGGCGCGCTACTCAGCGTGCTCTCCGAGCGGCTCAGCGTGACAGCTCTCCCTCGTCCGGGCTCTCGCTGCCCTGATCTTCAGATCCTTCAGGGGAAGCGGCCTCAGCTTCCGCGGGCATGGGTCCTTCGCCCGAGGCGGCGAGCTCCGCGAGCAGGGCGCTGAGCTCCGGCATCTCCTTCTTCATGCGCACGAAGCGCCCGTCCTTGCTCAGGAAGACGTGCTCGGAGGACGCCGTGCAGACGACGCTGCCGTCCTCAGCGCTCATGACGTACTGTATCGCCAGCACCACGCCGTTGAAGGCGGAGACGCTCACGCGGATCTCGATCAGGTCCCCGAAGCTCGATGGGCGCTTGTATTCGCAGCTTATCTTCGTGACCGGGGACACTATCCCCGCGGCCTCCATGGCCTTGTATGGGAAGCCGAGCCGGTCGAGGAAGTCGATCCTGGCCTCCTCCATCCAGCGCACGTAGTTGGAGTGATGGGTCAGCCCCATCATGTCGGTCTCGTAGTACTGCACCCTGTGGGTGTAGGGCTTCAGTTCGGTCATGGCGCGTCTCCTTCCCGTCGAAAGCGTTATGCTCTGCTGTCATTAAAACACACTATCTTCAAAAAATCAGTACCTTTTGCCCATAAAGCTCCTGTAGTATTAAGCTGAGAAAGGGTATGTGAACGCGCCGGAAAGCCGGGAGAGATCCGGCAGCCGGACGCGCGGAGGATAAGACATGAAAAAGACGATCAGCGTGATACTGGCAATAGCCGTGATAGCGGTGCTCGCGGCGGGGCTCTCGGGCATTGACAGCAGCCGGGGAGCGGGCTTCGCGGGGGGCTTCTCGCTCTTCAAAAAGAACGGCGGCGAACATCTCATAAAGCTCAGCGAGGACGGAAAGGCAACGCTCGACGGCAGGGCGGTCGAGGAATACGACTATACCTGGCACGCGGATCCCTCCGAGGTCCACGGCGAGGCCGGAGACTGCCCGGCCGAGTACTTCACGGGGGAGGCGCCGGATACCAAAGCGGCGGCTTACATCGCGCACGACATCTTCTATCTCCCCGAGCTTCCGGAGGACGGCTTCAGGCTGGTCGATTACGACGGCGAGAGGGAGTGGGCGTATTACTACACCGACGGCGAGAACGAGGACCGCATCTTCGCGACGCTGCCCCGGCTCGGAAGCTCTCTTCCGAAGGAGATGATGTCGAGCGAGGAGGAAGCTTCCTCCTGCCCGGTGCTGCACATCGTAAAGCCCGGAACCTATAGGCTCGAGGGCAGCTGGAAGGGGCAGATACTCATAGATCTCGGCGATCCCGACGAGCCTTTCTCCGACGATAAGGCGAAGGTCACCGTAGTGCTCGGCGGCGTGAGCGTGGACTGCGGCAGCGTAGCGCCGGCCTTCGTCGCGCGCAGCGCCTACGAGGCCGACGGGGACTGGAGCTCGAGGAGCTCCGGGAGCAGCGATATCGACGTGAGCAGGAGCGCCGGCGTGCGCGTAGTCATAGCCGACGGCACGGTCAACAGCTTCAGCGGAGGCAACGTTCCCCGCATGCTCAGGACCTCGCTCAAGAGCGGTCAGGAGGGAAGCGACGTCCCCGTGCAGAAAAAGGCGAGGAAGATCGACGGCGCGTTCTACTCTTACGTATCCATGGTCATCGACGGCGGAGAGCAGGGCACCGGGACGCTCAACGTCAGGTCCAACACCTACGAGGGCCTTGACAGTGAGCTTCACCTCGCCGTAAATGGCGGAAACCTCAACATCAAGGCGGCCGACGACGGCATCAACGTCAACGAGGATCACGTCTCGGTGGCCGTCTTCAACGGCGGGACCACCCAGATCTACGCCGGCCTCGGCGCTGAGGGCGACGCCGTCGACTCCAACGGCTGGATAGTCGTCAACGGCGGCACGCTGATAGCATGCGCGAACCCCCGCTCCGACAACGGGCTCGATTCCGAGGACGGGACCGAGATCAACGGCGGCACCGTAGTCGCGCTCGGCTCCAACATGGGCGGCAGCAGCTATACCGTCTACGTGGACGGCGAGATGCAGTACGGAAGCTCCCTCGGTGGAAGGGACGGCTTCGGAGGCTGGGATCTGCCCGGAGAGGACTTCGGCGCAGGCCCCGGGATCCAGGGCGTTCCCGACTTCGGTTTCTGGGACGAGCTCGACGGCATGGACCGCGATCCTCTCGGCGGCACCTGGAACGGCGACAGCTGGGAGTGGTTCTACGGCGGCGAGGACGATGAATGGGACGACATAGAGGATCTCTTCGAGGACTTTGGCAGATACTTCGGCATACCCGGGCTTGGCTCGTGGCACCGCGGCGGCGACAGCTCAGGGAGGAATCCCCGCGGGACCCAGCCTCCGGACGGAGAGACCGATCAGCCTGATCCCGGCAGTGATCTCACTCCGCGCGAGAGAGACCGCGGGCGCATAGGCGCTCCGGGAAGGCAGTACAGCAGCAACACGGTCATAATAAGCATAGATCCCGACGCCACGGAGGAGCAGGTTCAGGAGCTCTTCGACAGGTACGGCTTCGAGGTCATGTACGATTACCGCAGCTTCTCGATGTACGCCGTCAGGATCCCCGAGGACCTTGACGAGAAGGGCATGAGCGAGCTCATAGAAAAGCTTCTCGCAGAGGACATAGTCACCGGCGCCGAGCGGGACTACATCACCGAGCTTCCCATGCCGGTCGACGGAGCCAAGCCGATGTGAGAGGGTCAGCGGTCTTCATCGTCCCGTCACAGATTCTTCAGGCAGGGCGCACCGCGTCTGCATATTGATGCGCTATCATACAGTCACAGGACGAAGGCACAAGGCTCCTTTAAAAACCAAAGCCCGGATCCTGAAAAGACAGAATGATGATATAAGCAGCTTAACTCCCCCTTTTGAAACAGATTGCGAAGGGCGGGCGCAAGGGAATGACGGATCCCCTGCGGCCCGCCCTTCGCGTATTCTGCGCGCCTCTGAGGTTTGTAGTATGAATTTGATTTCCGATATTGTATAATGTATTCGATTCATTATCGCTTTTTCATATATTGAGTATTGGAGAACCAAAGCCATGAATGTTACAGACGATATCAGATACATAGGCGTAGACGACAAGGAGATCGACCTCTTCGAAGGGCAGTACATAGTTCCCGACGGGATGATGTACAACTCCTATGTCATCCTCGACGAAAAGATCGCGGTCATGGACACCGTTGACGCGCGCTTCGGCGAAGAGTGGCTCGCGAAGCTCGACGAGGCCCTGGCCGGCAGGGAGCCGGACTACCTCATAGTCCAGCACATGGAGCCCGACCACTCCGCCAACATCAAGCTCTTCACCGACAAGTTCCCCAAGGCCGTCGTGGTCGCCACCGCCAAGGCCTTCCCGATGATGAAGAACTTCTACGGGCTCGACTTCAGCGGCAGGCAGATAGTCGCCGGCGAGGGCGGCAGGCTCCCGCTCGGAAGCCGCGAGCTCAGCTTCATCGCCGCTCCAATGGTCCACTGGCCCGAGGTCATGATGACCTACGATCCAAAGGACAAGGTCCTCTTCTCCGCCGACGGCTTCGGCAAGTTCGGAGCCTCCGACGCCGTGGACGACGAGGGCTGGTCCTGCGAGGCCAGGCGCTACTACTTCGGCATCGTCGGCAAGTACGGCATGCCTGTCCAGACCGTGCTCAAGAAGGCCGCGGCGCTGGATATACAGACCATCTGCCCGCTCCACGGACCGGTGCTCAGCGAGGATCTCGGCTACTACATCGGACTCTACGACACCTGGTCCAGCTACGGCGTCGAGACCGACGGGGTATTCATCGCCTACACCAGCGTCTACGGCAACACCAGAAAGGCCGCGAAGCTCCTCGCGGAGAAGCTCGAGGCCAAGGGTGTGACCGTCGCCATCTCCGACCTCGCCAGAGAGGATATGGCCGAGTGCGTCGAGGACGCCTTCAGGCACGGCAAGCTCGTGCTCGCCACCACGACCTACAACGGCGAGATCTTCCCGTTCATGAAGCAGTTCATCGACTGCCTGACCGAGCGCGGATACAAGAACCGCACCATCGGCCTCATCGAGAATGGCAGCTGGGCGCCCATGGCCGCCAAGGTCATGAAGGGCATGCTCGAGGGCTGCAAGGACATCACCTGGTGCGAGAACGGCGTCAGGATCATGTCCGGCCTGAGCGAAGAGAACCTCGCCCAGATCGACGCCCTCGCGGAAGAGCTCGCCAGGTAGAAAAGCAGGCAGCAGGCGGCGCTTCCCGTCGATCCCGCGAGGGGCCGGGCTTCGCGCCGCCTGAACACAACGAAGGAGTCCGGCCGCGAGGCCGGGATAGGAGGATGAGCGTGAAATTCGACAGGATAGACATGAACGCCCTCGAGCGCGAGCTTATCACGCTGAGGAGAGACCTGCACAGCTGCCCTGAATCGGGATGGACCGAGTTCAGGACCACAGCGAAGATCATCACCGAGCTCGAGAAGCTCGGCCTCCCCGTCAAATTCGGCAGGGAGATCCACACCCCGGAGAACATGTACGGCATGCCCAAGCCCGAGATACTCGAGGAGTGCTATCAGAGGGCGCTCGGCGAGAGCGACAGGCCTGACCTCATCGAGAAGATGAAGGGCGGCTTCACGGGCTGCGTCGCCGTCATAGAGGGAGAGCTTCCCGGACCGACCGTCGGCATCAGGGTCGACATAGACTGCAACGACGTGAGCGAGACCGAGGACCCGGGCCACTTCCCCGTAGCCAACGGCTTCCGCTCCAGGCATAAGAGCTGCATGCACGCCTGCGGCCACGACGCGCACACCGCCATCGGCATAGGAACTGCCAAGATACTCTGCGCCTACAGGGACGTGCTGAAGGGCAAGGTCATGCTCGTGTTCCAGCCGGGCGAGGAGGGCCTCAGAGGCGCCGCCTCCCTGACCGCTACCGGCATGTTCAAGGACTGCGATTACTTCTTCGGCGGGCACATCGGCCTCAAGGACACTCACTACGGCCTCGTAGCCGCGAGCTCCACAGGCTTCCTGGCGAGCACCAAGTTCGACGCTGTGTTCCACGGCGCTCCCGCGCACGCAGGGCTCGCTCCCAACCTCGGGAAGAACGCGATGGCGGCGGCCTCTACCGCCGTGCTCAACATGCTCGCGATCCCCAGGCATCAGGACGGCTCCAGCAGGATCAACATCGGCACCTTCAGGTCAGGCACCGGAAGGAACGTCGTGCCCGACGAGGCGGAGCTCACCATCGAGACCAGAGGCATCACCTCCGAGATCAACGAGTTCATGGAGAAGTCCGCCAAGCGAGTATGCACCGCTGCCGCCGAGATGTACGACTGCGGGATAGACATCAACTTTATGGGATCCGCCGGCGGAGTCGTCTGCGATCCCGAGGCCGTCGAAAAGGCCAAAAAGATACTGCCCACGGTCGAGGGAGTGGATGAGATCGTCGAGAACTTCGACTTCGGCGCCGGCGAGGATGTCACGACCATCATGAAGGCGGTACAGTCTCACGGCGGAAAGGTCACCGAGATGGTCTTCGGAATGCACCTCGTCGCCCCGCATCACAACAACCGCTTCGACGTCGACGAGAGAGTCATAGGTCTCGGTGCCAGATGCTTCGCATCCCTGGCGCTGCAGATCGAGGAGTAGAAATGGAACTCATAGCAAGCAAGGAAAAGCTCAGAAAACTGTTCGCTGAATTCGCGCCCATAGGCGCGCTGCCCGGCGGCGGCAACACCCGCCTCGGCTACAGCCCCGAGGAGGACGCCATGCACCGCGTCTTCGTCAGCACCGCCGAAGAGCTCGGCTACCGCACCTGGAAGGACGACATAGGAAACAGCTATGCCGCCAACTTCCCGGACGACGGGAGGAAGAGCACGGTCATCGCCTCCCATCTCGACTCAGTGGTCGAGGGCGGCCCCTTCGACGGGCCGGTCGGCGTAGCCGCGGGTCTGATGGTCATGGAGGAGCTCAAGGCGAGAGGCCTCGAGGTCCCCGTGACGGTCATCGCCTTCCGCTGCGAGGAATCCGCGAACTTCAAGCTCGCGACCCTGGGCTCGGAGCTTCTGACGAATCAGATCTCCATGGAGCTCGTAAACAGGGCAGTCGGCCGCGACGGGACTCCGCTCAGGCAGATACTCGACAGCCGCGGATACCTCGGCGACATCAGGCGCGAGCTGCCCTACGAGAGATACATCGAGATGCACATCGAGCAGGCGAGGGTGCTCGAGGCCGCGGGAGAGGACGTAGGCATAGTCACCGCGATCGCCGCCGCCCACAGGTTCACCCTGACCCTTACCGGCATGGCAGACCACTCCGGCGCCACGCCCATGGGCATACGCCGCGACGCCCTGACCTGCGCCTCAGAGATCATACTCGCCATAGAGGCGGCAGGCCGCAGGGAGGCGGGGAACAGCTCCGTAGCGACCGTAGGCTTCATCGAGAACAAGCCCAACATCATCAACGCCGTTCCCGGGAAGGTGACGCTGCAGATCGATATCCGCGGCATCGATCCGGCAAGCATCGAGCGCGTCGAAAGCGAGATGAAGGCAAAGGTCTCCGAGATCTGCGAGGCCAGGAACATAGGCTTCGATCTCGTCACCGGCGACTGCAAGACTCCCGTGTCGCTCGACGCCGCGCTCGCGGACGAGCTCTACGAGGCGGCGAAGGCTGAGGGGCTCAAGTGCCGCAAGATGCCCAGCGGCGCGGGGCACGACGCCATGATGTTCCCGCCGTTCTGCCCGACCGCGATGGTCTTC
>JAEENW010000078.1 GCA_016283945.1 Bacillota bacterium | reverse complement strand
GCGACGCATTCCCCGATGTTCCATCAGGTCGAAGGCCTCGTCGTGGGCGAGGGCATAACCATGGCCGACCTCAAGGGCGTGCTCGACAGCTTCGCGAAGCAGATGTTCGGACCGGACAGCAGGACAAAGTTCCGTCCTCATCACTTCCCGTTCACCGAGCCCTCCGCCGAGATGGACGTATCGTGCTTCAAGTGCGGCGGAGCCGGCTGCAATATCTGCAAGGGCAGCGGCTGGATAGAGATCCTCGGCTGCGGCATGGTCCACCCGAACGTGCTGAAGGTCGGCGGCATAGATACCGAAAAATACACAGGCTTCGCCTTCGGAATGGGCGTTGAGAGGATAGCGATGCTCAAGTACGGCGTTGACGACATACGCCTGCTTTACGAGAACGACATCCGTTTCATCAGGCAGTTCAAGTAGAGGAGGCAGAAAGAGATGTTAGTACCTGTTAAATGGCTCAGCGAATACACGGATATCGACATGCCGGTCGATCAGTGGGTCGACGGCATGGTGCTCTCCGGCACGAACCTCGAGACCGTAGAATACTTCGATAAGGGGATAAGCGGCGTAGTCGTCGGAAAGAGCCTCAAAATAGACTGACATCCCAACGCTGACAAGCTCGTCGTATGCAGCGTCGACGTCGGAAAGGACGCCCCCGTGCAGATCGTCACGGGCGCTTCGAACATGAAGGAGGGCGACAAGGTCGCCGTCGCGCTCGACGGAGTGCACATCCCCGGCCCCCTGCACGGCAAGCCCAGGACTCCCGGCGGCGAGACCATCCGCGCCGGAGAGCTCAGGGGAGTCGTCTCCAACGGCATGATGTGCGGCTGCACCGAGCTCGGCTTCCCCGACAAGGTCGCTCCCTACAGGGATAAGGACGGCCTGTGGATACTCGACGACAAGTGCTTCGTCCCCGGGACCCCGATCACGGAGGCTCTCGGCATGGACGAGCCCGCGGTCGACTTCGAGATCACGCCCAACCGTCCCGACTGCCTCGCCATGCTCGGAATAGCCAGGGAATCCGCCGCCACCTTCGGCAGCACAGTGAGATACCCGGAGACCGAGTGCTCGAAGGTCTCGCCCGAGAAGAGCGCGGACTACATCAGCGTTGAGATCAGAAAGCCGGAGCTCTGCCCCAGGTACTGCTGCAGGGTCATCAAGGACATAAAGATCGAGCAGTCCCCCTGGTGGATGCAGAGGAGCCTCATGCTCGCCGGCATGCGCCCCATCAACAACATCGTCGACATCACCAACTACGTGATGCTCGAGTACGGCCAGCCGCTGCACGCCTTCGACATCAGGACCGTGCGCGGAGGGAAGATAATCGTCGACACCGCGAAGGCCGGCGATAAGTTCACGACCCTCGACGGGGTGGAGAGGGAGCTCTCCGACTCCGTCCTCATGATCAACGACGCCGAGCGCCCGATCGCCATAGCCGGCATCATGGGCGGCCTCGACTCCGAGATCGAGGAGGACACTGCGACCGTGCTCGTGGAGTCCGCCAACTTCAACGGAGACGCGGTCAGAAAGGCCAGCGCCTTCCTCAAGCACAGGACCGAGGCCTCCGGACGCTTCGAAAAGGGCATAGACCCGAACCTCGCCAAGGACGCCTGCGACCGCTTCTGCTATCTGGTAGAGCTCCTCGGAGCCGGCACCGTGCTCACTGGCGACGTGGACGTCTATCCCGAGCCCGCGAAGCCCGTCGTGACCAGAGTCAGGGTCTCCAGGATCAACAAGGTCATCGGCATCGAGCTCAGCGGAGAGCAGATGTGCGAGTACCTCAAGGGCCTCGACATCGAGACCGTGCTCGACGGAGACATCATCACCTGCACCGCCCCGACCGTGCGCCAGGACCTCAACATCGAGGAGGACTACATCGAGGAGGTAGCCAGGATGTACGGCTACGACAGGATCCCCGGGACCCTTCCCGAGGGAAGCACTGCCGGCGGCCTCAACGAGTACCAGAAGTTCAGGACCCTCGCGAAGGACACCCTCAGGGCTATGGGCTTCAGCGAGATCATGACCTACAGCTTCGTAAGCCCCTCCTCCGTGGAGAAGGTCAACGCTCCCGCAGATCCCGACTTCAGGAACTTCGTCAGGCTCATCAACCCCCTCGGAGAAGATACCTCCGTCATGAGGACCATGATACTGCCCAACCTCCTTGGAGTGCTCTACACCAACTACTCCAGGAGCATCCCCGCCGTGAGGATGTACGAGCTCGGCAACACCTTCGTCAACAGGCCGGGCGAGGTCGAGGAGGGCCTCCCGCTCGAGAGGAACTCCCTGTGCTTCGGCATGTTCGGCGAGGGCGAGGACTTCTACAGCGCCAAGGGCGCGGTGAGCGGCCTCCTCAAGCAGCTCGGCATCGAGGGCGCTGAGTACGAGGCCGAGAGCTCCGACGGAAGGTTCCACCCGGGCCGCTGCGCCAGAGTCGTCAAGGACGGCGTGGAGCTCGGCCGCTTCGGCCAGATCCATCCGGACGTCTGCGCGGGCTACGGCATAGACGCCGAGGTCTATGGCGGAGAGTTCAACTTCGAGCTCTTCTGGAGAGCCGACAGGAAGGGCAGCAGGTACACTCCGCTTCCCAAATTCCCCGCCATGACCAGGGACTTCGCCATGGTGGTGGCTGAGAGCGTTCCCGTAGGAAAGCTCGAGAAGACCATCAGACAGGCCGCCGGAGAGCTGCTCGAGGACGTGAAGCTCTTCGACGTCTACAGGGGCGCCCCGGTGCCTCCGGGCAGCAAGAGCGTCGCCTTCACCCTCAGCTACAGGGCAGCAGACAGGACCCTCAAGGAAGCCGAGGTAAACGAGATCAACTCCGGAGTGCTCAGCGCGCTCAGGGAGGGCTATAACGCCATACTCAGAGAGATGTAGAAAGGAGAATACATGGACACAAGCAACGTCGTATCCGTAAAGATCTTCGGACAGGAGTACACCATCTCGAGCCTGAAGAGCCGCGAATACATCATGAAGGTCGCCGACTACGTGGACTCGAAGATGAACGAGATCGGAGAGAGCGGCAACCAGTCCGCCTCCGCGGTCGCCGTTCTCACCGCGATCAACCTCGCGGACGAGCTCTTCAACTCGCAGAAGGCTTATGAGGACATGATCTCCGAGAACTTCAGCTACAAGGAGGCGTCCAAGAAGTACGAGGAGCTCTGGCAGGAGGCTCAGAAGACCATGTCGTCCTATCAGGAGCAGATCTCCGGCGCTTCCGGGCAGAGAGACGCCCTGCAGAAGCAGTTCCTCGAGAAGGACAGCCAGAACAAGCAGCTCCTCGAGCAGATCAACGAGGCGGCCAGGAGGAACGAAGCCCTCAGGGCCCGCGTCGCCGAGCTCACCGAGCAGCTCGAGCAGAGCAAGTCCGCTCCGGACGCCCAGAGCGAGATGATCCAGCAGCTCGAGAACAAGTGCAGGGACATCGAGAGCAGCTTCTTCGACCTGCAGATGGAGAACATCCACCTCAAGAACGAGCTGCAGGCCCTCAGGAAATAAAGGAGCCGAATGAACAGGAAGGCCGTCAGGGTCCTCGAATACGAGAAGATAAGGGACATGCTCCTCGCTGAGTGCATGTCCGCCATGACAAGGGAGGAAGCCTCTAAGCTCCTCCCGTCTTCTGACGCGCTCTTCATCGCCGATGAGCTCGAGAAGACCGACGAGGCCATGACAGTCTACATGCAGAAGAGCGCGCCGCCCCTCGGGAACTTCTACGACGTGGGAGGGCTCGCGAGGCTCGCCTCGAAGGACGGCATGCTCAATCAGAAGCAGCTCCTGCAGATAGCCTACAACCTGAGCTCGGCCAGAAAGACCAGGTCGTTCCTCTCGAGCGACCTTCCCGAGCTGAAGCACATCGACGAGCTGAGGAGGGGCCTCAGCGACCTCTCGCAGCTCGAGTCCGAGATAGACCGCTGCATAGTCTCCGAGGACGAGGTCGCGGACTCCGCGAGCTCGGAGCTCAGGAGGATCAGGGCCGCGATCGTGAGGCAGAACGAGTCCATCAAGGCCAAGCTCTCGCAGATCGTGAGCTCGCAGGCCAACAGGGAGATCCTGCAGGACTCCATAGTCACGATGAGGCAGGGACGCTACGTCATCCCCGTCAAGCTGGAGCACAAGGCCAGAGTCCCCGGCATAGTCCACGACCAGTCGGCCTCGGGCGCGACCCTGTTCATAGAGCCGCAGTCCATAGTCGACATGAACAACCAGCTCAGGGAGCTCGAGCTCGCCGAGCAGCAGGAGATCATCCGCATACTGAGGGAGCTCTCCGCAATGGTCGGGGCCGAGGAGCTCAGGATCAGGGCGAACCAGGAGATACTGCAGAAGCTGGACTTCATGTTCGCCAAGGCGAGGCTCGCCCACCGCATGAACGCGATGAAGCCCCTGATCAGCCCTGACGGGCACCTGATGCTCAGGAAGGCCCGCCATCCGCTGATAGACCCGAAGAAGGTCGTGCCCATAGACGTGGAGCTCGGCTCGGGCTACAGCACCCTGGTCATAACCGGTCCCAACACCGGCGGCAAGACCGTCACGCTCAAGACCGTCGGCCTGCTCAGCCTCATGGCCCAGTCGGGGCTCTTCATCCCCGCCGGCGACGGCTCGACCGTCCCGGTCTACAGGGACGTCTTCGCCGACATAGGCGACGAGCAGTCCATAGAGCAGAGCCTCTCGACCTTCAGCTCGCACATGAGCAACATAGTCGGGATAGTCAGGAACGCGGGGCAGGGCTGCCTCGTGCTGCTGGACGAGCTCGGCGCGGGGACCGACCCCACTGAGGGCGCGGCTCTCGCGATCTCGATACTGGACTGGCTCAGGGGGCGCGGCGCCGCCACGGTGGCGACGACCCACTACACCGAGCTCAAGAAATATGCCATATCCACGGAGGGCGTGCAGAACGCCTCGATGCAGTTCGACGTCGAGACGCTCTCGCCGACCTACCGGCTCATGATAGGAGTCCCGGGCAAGTCCAACGCCTTCGAGATCTCCAAAAAGCTGGGCTTAAGCCCCAGGATAATCAACACCGCAAAGAACTACCTTGACACCGGAGACATAGCCTTCGAGGACGTCATCCGCTCCATAGAGGAGGACAAGAGGGAGTCTGAGGCCGCCAAGGCCGAGGCCGCCCGCCTCAGGGAGGATATGCAGGCGCAGAAGGCCCGCATGGAGGAGCTCGAGAAGCGCTACGCAAAGCAGAAGGAGCAGCTGCTCGAGGAGGCCAGGGACGAGGCCCGCGCCATCATAGAGCAGGCCAGGGCGGAGGTCGACTCCATTCGGAAGGAGATCGCCGACGCCAGGGAGTACTTCGACGACGCGAAGGCGGAGGCAGCCGAAAAGGACCTCAGCCGCGCCGTGGAGGCCGGAAGGAGGCGCCTCAGGGAGGAGCAGGCCAAGTACGGCAGCAGGCGGACGAAGACCCAATCCAACGACGCCGCTCCCGATCCCGACAGGATAGTTCCGGGCATCAGGGTCAACGTGCTCTCTGTGGACCAGAAGGGCACCGTGCTCACGGCTCCGGACGACAAGGGGGACTTCAGCGTCCAGATCGGCACGATGAAGCTCTTCGTCAACGTCAAGGACGTAACGATAGTCAAGGAGAACGTCACCGAGCGCCAGCGCGAGAAGATAAAGTACTCGAGGCTCTACGCCAGCAAGTCGCTGAGCGTGCCCATGTCGATCAACGTCATAGGGCAGAGCCTTGACGACGCGAAGCTCTCGGTAGATAAATACATAGACGACGCCTTCATGGCGGGGCTCGAGACGGTGTCCGTCATACACGGACGGGGCGCCGGTATACTCAAGACCGGCCTTCAGAAGATGCTCAAAGCCAACAGGCACGTCGCGTCCCTCAGGCCCGGAGGCATGGGAGAGGGCGGCGACGGAGTCACGATAGTAACGCTCAAGAGGTAGCTAAGATATGAAAGACATCAAGAAAGAGATAGCGGCGGTCATAGCGGGAGCGGTAGAAGGGCTCGACGCGGAGGGCGTGGAGGCCCTCATCGAGATCCCCGCGGACAGCTCCATGGGAGACTACGCCTATCCCTGCTTCAGGCTCGCCAAGACCTTCAGGAAGGCGCCTCCCCTCATCGCGGCGGACATCGCCTCCGCGATCTCGGGCTCGCCGCTCTTCGAGAAGGTGCAGAACGTAAACGCCTACGTGAACATGTTCCTCAGCAAGGAGGAGTTCGCGAAGACGACCGTCGACGAGGTGCTCGAGGCTAAGGACGCCTTCGGAAGGAGCGATATCGGCGGCGGAAAGACCGTTATAGTCGAGTACAGTTCGCCCAACATCGCGAAGCCCTTCCACATCGGGCACATCAGGAGCACCGTCATAGGAAACTCCATCTACAAGCTCTACGACGCGCTCGGCTACAACGTCGTCAGGATCAACCACCTCGGCGACTACGGCACCCAGTTCGGCAAGATGATCACCGCCTACAGGCACTGGGGCTGCGAGGAGGACGTGCGCCGCGAGCCGATCAAGACCCTGCTCTCCTACTACGTGAAGTTCCACGAGGAGGCGGAGAAGGATCCCTCCCTCGACGAGGAGGCCAGAGAGACCTTCGCGAAGCTCGAGAAGGGCGAAAAGGAGGAGGTCGAGCTCTGGCAGTGGTTCCGCTCTGAATCCCTCAAGGAGTTCAGCCGCGTCTACGACATGCTCGGCATAAGCTTCGATTCCTACGCCGGCGAGAGCTTCTACTCCGACAAGATGCCCGCCGTGCTCGACGAGCTCAGGGAGAAGGGACTGCTCAAGGAGTCCCAGGGCGCCCAGATCGTCGACCTCTCCGAGTGGAACATGGCTCCCGCGCTCATCACCAAGAGCGACGGCTCGTCCCTCTACATCACCAGGGACATCGCCGCGGCCATTTACCGCAAGAAGACCTACGATTTCTACAAGAACATCTACGTCGTGGCCTCGCAGCAGAACCTGCACTTCCAGCAGTGGTTCAAGGTGCTCGAGCTCATGGGCAAGGAGTGGTACAAGGACTGCATCCACGTTCCCTTCGGCCTTGTGAGCCTCGAGGAGGGCACCATGTCCACGAGGCACGGACGCGTGGTATTCCTCGAGGATGTCCTGAACAGGGCGGTCGAGAAGACCCGCGAGATAATACTCGAGAAGAACGTCAACACCGAGAGCGCCGACGAGACCGCAAAGACCGTCGGCATCGGCGCCGTGATGTTCCAGGAGCTCTCCAACAACAGGATCAAGGACTACACCTTCAGCTGGGACGAGGTCCTCAACTTCGACGGCGAGACCGGTCCCTACGTGCAGTACACCCACGCGAGGGCCTGCTCCGTGCTCAGGAACGCCGGCGCCGACATCGAAAAGCTCGCCGCGGGGCACATCGACTGGTCCTACATCTGCTCCGACGCGGCCTACGGGCTCGTGAAGCTCATCTACCGCTTCCCTGAGACCGTCGCGGAAGCCGCGGACAAGTTCGAGCCCTCCGTCGTCACAAGATACATTGTCGACGTTGCCCAGGGCTTCAACAAGTTCTATCACGACGAGCACATCCTCACCGACAACGAGGACGAGAGGAACGCCAAGCTGCTGCTCACCTTCGCCGCGATGCAGACCATCAGGAACGGCCTCGCGCTGCTCGGGATCAAGGCTCCCGAGAAGATGTAGGGCGTCATGGCGGTCCCCGAGCTGAAAAAAAGAAGAGACCCGCTCAAGCAGTATCTGGGCTCCGAGATAAAGGGGCTCATATTCGCCGAGCTCTCGGAGGAGTTCTGCATAGGTGCCGGCATGGGCTTCATGATAGGAGTCCCCGTGCCGTTCAGCCCTGAAGACCTCGCGAAGACGCAGAGCGAAGGCGGAGTTGACATAAGCAGGCTCTCTGACAACATGGCTCTGGTCTGCGGAGCGGACCCCGCGTTCAAGTACCGCGACGCCTACCTCGAGTTCCTCGAGAAGTTCTTCGAGCGCGGGAAGCTCACCCAGGTCCTGCTCTCGAGGGCCTACGAGCGCCTCGAAAAGCGCGCCTACAGGCGGGCCTGCGTCTACAGCAGGGCCGCGCTGCTTCTGGCGGGCGAGGAGAGGGACGCGCTCTTCGCGTACGCCTGCTGCTGCAGGGAGTGGTATCTCAGCCTCGAGGGCGACGATGAGCAGGAGCTCATAGCCGCGGTCAAGGCGGAGGCAAACCTTTATTTCGAGTTCACGACCGACGCCGACGAGGACTTCGCCCCTGCGTGGTACTACCTCGGCTACGCCTATCTGAACCAGGGCTCCTACAAGAAGGCCGAGCTCGCCTGGGAGAGATTCCTCAGGCTCAGCGCGGATGGGACCGCGGGTCCCGGCGAGGGAGAGGGCGGTTCAGCCCCGGGAGATGCTGCAGGCGCATCAGGCAGCGCTTCCGGCTCCGCGCGCAGCGAGGCGGTCGCTGAGATCCGCGAGCGCCTGGAATCCCTCATAGATCCCGTCAGGATAGAGGAGGGCATAGCCCTGCTCGCCTCGGGCAGGCTCGAGGAGGGCGTGACCGTGCTCGAGCCCTATCAGGACACCCGCTTCGACGGCTGGTGGCCGCTGCATTATCATCTCGCCCAGGCCTACGAGCAGCTCGGAAGGCCGGATCTGACCATAGAACAGTACGAGAGGACCGCTCAGCTGGACCCCTCGAACACCGAAGTATACGACGCGCTCGCGCGGCTCTACGCCGCGGCGGGAGACGCCGACAAGGCAGACAAGTATCTGAACAAGGTTCGACTCATAAGGGAGAACAAATGAAGCACATATTTATCATGAACCCGGCCGCCGGCAAAGGCGACGCCGCGGGCAGCCTGCTCGAGAAAGTCAGGCGCTTCGCCAAGGAGTCCGGGATAGACCACGAGATACACAGGAGCCTCGGCAAGCAGGAGATCCACGACTACATAGTCAAGAGGGTCGACTGCGGAGAGGACATACGCTTCTACGCCTGCGGCGGGGACGGAACGATCAACGACGTCCTCTGCGGCATCATGGGACACGACAACGCGCAGCTCGCGGTCATACCCTGCGGCAGCGGCAACGACTTCGTCAGGAACTTCACGAACAGGGCGAAGTTCTTCGATCTCCAGGCCCAGCTCGACGGGAGCGTCATGCCCGTGGACGTCATAGGCATGGACGACGGCGGCTATGCCCTCAACATGATAAATATCGGCGTCGACTGCGACATCGTCATAAAGGTCGAAGATGAGAAGAAGCGCGGGAGCAAGGGCGCCAAGGGCTACCTCAAGGGCGCGCTCCAGGTGCTTCCCCACTACACCGCCTACCGCATGCGCTACGAGCTGAACGGCGAGCTCATCGAGGAGGACGTCATACTCGCGGCCATAGCCAACGGAATGACCTGCGGAGGAGGCTTCAAGAGCAATCCCACAGCCAGGATAGACGACGGCCTCATGGACGTCGGGATCATCAAGCCCGTCAGGGGCCTCAAGCTCATGAACATGCTCATCCAGTACCACCAGGGCACTCATCTGAAGTCCAAGTCTACAAGGGAGTACGTCACCTACTTCCAGTGCAGCTCCTTCACGCTCGAGCCCCTGAGCGAGCCCAGCGCGTCAGTGGACGGTGAAGTCATACCGTTCAAGAAGACCCGCTTCGAGATCCTCCCGAGGGCGGTCAAGTTCGTCGTGCCGAAGGGCTGCGGGCTGGTGGCGGGGCCGCTTCCTCAGAACTGAACGGGCGCGGAGCGAGCCGGAATGCGGCAGAGATGAGCGGGCGTACATATAGCCCGCGTAGATAAGCGTTTATCAGCCCGGCGCAGAGCCGGGCTTTTTTACAGGAGGAAGAAATGGCAGCAAACACCGACCCGTCCCTGCAAAAGCAGGTCATCTACTCGGTCTTCACGAGGAACCACACGCCTGAGGGGAGCTTCCGCGCGCTCATACCGGATCTTCCCAGGATAAGGGCACTCGGGACCGACATCATTTGGCTCATGCCCATTCACCCCATAGGGGAGAAGGCCAGAAAGGGCAGCCTTGGGAGCCCCTACGCCAACAGGGACTACCGCTCCGTAAACCCGGAGCTCGGGACGGAGGACGATCTCAGGGCGCTCGCGGACGCGGTCCACGCGCAGGGCATGAAGCTCATGATCGACGTTGTGTACAACCACACTTCGCCGGATTCGGTGCTCTGGGAGACACACCCCGAATGGTTCTACAAAAAGCCGGACGGAAGGCCCGGAAACCGCGTCGGGGACTGGACCGACATCATAGACCTCGACTATTCTCACAAGGAGCTCTGGGACTACCAGATAGAGAGCCTGAAGAAATGGGCGGGCATAGTCGACGGCTTCCGCTGCGACGTCGCTTCGCTGGTCCCGCTCGAGTTCTGGAAGAGGGCGAGGGCGGAGGTGGAGAAGGTCCGCCCGGGCTGCGTATGGCTCGCGGAGAGCGTGCACCGTTCCTTCAACGCGGCCTGCAGGCTGGAGGGCATGTACGCGATGACGGACGCCGAGGGCTTCGAGGCCTTCGACATCGAGTACGAGTACGACATCAGGGAGACCTTCGACGCCTGGCTGGACGGAAGGCTGCCCCTGAGCGCCTGGATCGACATGCTGAACTTCCAGGACCAGGTCTACCCGGAGAACTACAACAAGCTGCGCTTCCTGGAAAACCACGACCAGCCGCGCATCGCCGCGCGCGTCGGGGA
>JAEENW010000077.1 GCA_016283945.1 Bacillota bacterium | reverse complement strand
TTGGGGACTTCAGCGGTAATGGTGACGGTATCGCCTTCCTGAGCGGTCTCCTTGTCAGCCTTTCCTCCGGTAACTACGATGTTGTAGGCCTGGGATCCGAAGCTGACGGTGAAGGTGGTGGTCGCTTCCTTGTAGTTGGAGGAAGTGACGGTAACGGTGACCTCGACCTCATCTCCCTCAGCAGCGCCCTCGACGTCTCCGGTGATCTTTCCGGTCTCGGGGTCATACTTGAGGTTGGTAATGATCGCGGAGCCGCTGGCTACGCTCAGCTCGACCTCTACGTCCTCGGCGTCCTCGGGGATGCCGGTGAGCTCGGTCTCGATGGTGGTGGTGTTGAAGGGAGCATCGACGTCCTCAACGCTGAGCTCGTCGGCTTCCTTCTTCTCAACGGTGATCTCGCAGCTCGCGGTGGCCTCGGCATAGGTCTCATCCTCGGCGGCGGTAGCGGTCACGGTCGCGGTGCCTTCGCCGACTACGGTGACCATACCCTCGCTGTCGACGGTGACAACGTCCTCATCGCTGCTGGTGTAGGTGACCGGGGTCTTGGCTCCGGTGGCGGCTACGCTGAAGGGCTCGTCGCCGACAGTGGCGGTCTTGGAGCTCTCCATTGTGAGAGTCTGGGCTTCCTTCGCCTCGATGGTGACGGTGATGTCAAGACCCTCGGCGGCCTCGTAGTTGTCGGTCGCGGCGGCGCTCACGGTGATGGTGCACTCTCCGGCCTCTCCGGCGGTGAGAGTGGTCCCGCTGAGGGTGGTGCCCTCGGTGGCAGCCTTCAGGGTGAAGCTGAGCTTGCCTTCAGCCTTGGCTCCAGACAGCTCGGCTACGTCGCCGGTGGCTCCCATGGTCATGCTGAAGTCAGAAGCCTCGAGGGTCTGGTTGGCCTTTATGATCTTGAAGCTTGCAGTCTTGGTTCCAGTGTAAGCGCCCTTGCCGGTCACGGTGACGGAAGCGGTTCCGGCATTGGTGTTGTTCTTGTAAGCAACCTCGTAGTCGGTTCCCTTCTTGAGAGTGGCTCCGTCATAGGTGACCTTTACGGCAGGCTTAAGGGCCTTGCCGGTGTAGACCTGATCCTCGATCTCGCCAATGGTAGCCTCGGCGATGCTCTTCGGAGCGCTGAGCTCAACGGTGTTGGCCTCAGTCTCGTCGTCGGAATTCTTGCTCGGATCGTACTTGACGGCACCGGCCTCTCCGAGATCCATGTCCTCATAGAGATAGATCTTGGTGCTGGAGCTCGCGTCGAGGACCTTGAAGGTCAGCTTGACGATGAAATCTCCATCGAGCTGGTAATCGCAGACATCGGTCGGGGTGTAGTAGAAGCCGAAGTGTCCGTTTCCGTTGGCCTCATCTACGGTAGACTTTCCGAGACTGGTTGCGCCCCACTCCTCATCCTCAGCGTTCCAGACCTGGATCTTGATTCCGGTCTTTTCGCTGGAGTTCACAGCGGACTGCAGCTCGAGCACAGCGGTGTCGAAGGCGACTCCGCCGGTGAAGGCCGCAGCCGAAACGGTGTCGCCGTTCAGGCCTACGGTAACTTCAACGGTAGCGTCATTCTCGAAGGCGTCGTAAGCGACATCCATGGTGAGAAGCGGAGCGACAGCCGCGTGCACAGGAACATACATGGTGAACACAAGAGCCAGCGCAAGAACGAGCGACAGGACTCTGCTCACCCTCTTATTTGCTCCCATAAGCATTTCCTCCTATTGAAATAAAAAAATGATTGCACGGGCGCCCTATGCGTCCGCAAAAGCTGCCGCCCCGAAGGGCAGCCGTTCACCGCTTGAAAGGCATAGCTATACACCAAGCGATGATATACCACTTTGCTAAAAGTATAATTGAATGCCGGAGTCAAATCGTCTAACTAAAGTTAGATTTTGACTCCGGCGCTATTCATCAATTTGATATACGGTTATAGCTAATTCTCCTGCTCAGAGCAGAAGAGTCAGCTCCTACTTGACCAGGCCCTGCCTCTCGATCGCCCTGTACAGGAAGGTGATGATGTGGCCTCTGGTGCAGACGGTGTCGGGCGAGAAGAGTGGCATGTCGGCGCTGTTCTTCCCCGTGCCGTTGGTTATGCCCTGATCGACGCCCCAGAGCACTGCCTTCATGTAGTCCGCGGAGTCGGAAACGTCAGCGAAGCTGTTCCTCAGGCCGGATACGGAGGGGCTTCCGGCTGCCTTGTAGATGAACTGCAGAGCCTGCGCCCTGGTGCACTCGCGCGCGGTTCCGAAGGTAGCGGCGCCCTCGGGCTCGGCTATCTTGTTCTCGACCGCCCACTGGATCGCCTTGGCGTTCCAGTTCTGAAGATCGTTGAAGTTTACCGGGTTCCTGGGCTCGGGGCTGCCGTAGGCTCTCCAGAGGAAGGTCAGGATATGGCCCCAGGTGCAGTTGTCGTTCGGCCCGAAGAGACCGCCGCCGTAGCCCTGCGCGATGCCGCGGCCGGCGCCCCACTTTGCGGGGTTGTAGTTCCAGTCGACGGTGTCGGTGAAGGACTCAGGCTCGCTGACCCTGACGCGGATGACACCCTCGAAGACGCCGTCGTCTCCGCCGTGAGCGGTGTACTCGAGGTCGAATCTGCCGGTGTAGTCGATCACGGGGACGTAGGTGACGTCTCCGATGAGCGAACGGTTCTCACCTCTCCTGTAGATGGCGTCGCGCCTGCTCACGAGGCCTCCGTTGTCGGAGCCGGACACGAAGTCGTAGTAGAGCTCTCCTGCCTCGTCGGGCGGGAGCTTGATCGTGATGTAGTCGAGCTTTTCGTCGGTGACTTCCTTGATCTTGTCGCTGATGTCTCCGGCGCTGAGAGTGAGAAGTCCGTTGTTGAAGACAGAGTAATCGATGCGGTCGAGCTCCTCGGGCTCAGCCTGCTCAGCCGGCTGGCTTCCGCCGGAGGGAGTCTCGGACCCGGACGGAGTTTCAGATTCGGACGGGGTCTCGGGCTCTGACGGGGCCGGGGCCACGGGTTCGGTGCTGCCGGGCTCCTCAGACGCGGGGGATCCCTCGCCGACCGTCACGCTGAAGACAGTCGATGATATCTTGTCGGACTTGTAATCGTTCGCGCCCGCGCCGGACTCGACGTACTCCGAGCTGTCCTCGTAGAGGAAGAACTCGGCCTCGCCCTTTGCTATGGCCTTCAGGGTTGCCGTGAATACGCTGCCGGTCGGATACTCGATATTATCCGTCCCGATGTAGGCGAATCCTACGTTTCCGTTGGAATTGGCCTCTGCCTTGGTGGACATTATCATGGGGCGGCCTTCGCTGTAGCCCGCGAAGCTCACCTTGACGCACTCGAACAGATCCGTGTCGAAATGCATACCGCCGGTAAGAGTCGCGAGCTCGACCGCCTTGATGCCCACGGTGATCTCGATCTCGTCGCCCACCGCGACGGTCGCGCCGTCCTCGACGGACTGCGCAGCGACCTCAAGATGCGCTTTGCCGGCCGCGGACGCGGGGACCCAGGCGCCGAATACCAGCGCGAGGGCCAGCAGCAGCGAGAGCAGCCTTCTATTGCCAGATGACTTCATTTCTCATTCCCCCCTTTCATGGAGACGTTGAAAGAACTGATTACATATACGCTTTAACAGATGACGCGGGACGCTTTCGCGGCGCGGTCTCTGAAGCCTGCTCCTAGCGCTCGTACCTCGGGCAGCGGACGACCGAGCCCGCGGCTATGCCCCGCAGCCTCGCCTCTATGGCGAGAGAGGTGCGGTTGGAGAGCCCCGTCTTTCTCAGGAGATGGTTGATGTGGGATTTTACGGTGCCTATCTCTATTCCAAGCGCCTCGGCTATCATCCTGTTGGACGCGCCCGTGGCGATCTCGCAGAGCACGTCGGTCTCGGAAGCAGTGAGCTCAGACATCAGGGCGTCCCCTATCGGGACGTCGGGAGGATCCTTAGGCCAGGCTCCGAGCCCGCTGAGCACGTCGCTCAGCACGCCCGCGAGCTCCGGCTCGGCGCTGTCCTTGCACCAGAAGCCGTCCGCTCCGAGCTCCCTCGCCCTGTCTATGAGATAGCTTCCGGAGGAACAGCCCACGATCAGTATCTTCGTGGATGGAGAAACGCTCTTGACGACCGGAATGATGTCGATCCCGCTCGATCCGTCGGCGAAGGTCGCTCCGAGAAGAGCCAGATCGACCCTTCTGGCAGCGCAGCAGCTCTGGACGGAACCGAGCGACGGCAGCGAGTAGAGCACCCGAAGCTCAGGATCCGCTCCGATCACAAATTCGAAGTATTTCCTCGCTACGCCCTGATCGTCGGCGATGACCACGCCATACTGCATATTTCCCTCCGGACTCCGAAAAGTATGCATAAACTAACTTTAGTTATAGAGTACTTCATTTGAAGCCCGCATTCATCTAACCAAAGTTATATCTTGCCGGCGATAGATATCTTCTTTAGCGCCGGGCGAAATGCGCTCTGGCGCAGAGCCGGCTTCGGTCGTATAATAAGTAGATCATGGAAAAGACGAAAGAGCCGCCCGAAGGCGGCAGAAAAAGATCATTCATGGAGGGCTTCCGCGACGCCGTTCCCATCGGGCTCGGCTATTTCGCCGTGTCGTTCTCCCTCGGCATAACGGCCCACAACGCGGGACTGAACGCGCTGCAGGGCTTCATCGCGAGCATACTCTGCGTCGCGTCCGCGGGAGAGTACGCGGGCTTCACGCTGATAGCGGCAGCGGCTCCCTACGCCGAGGTCGCGCTGATGACCTTCATCACCAACATGCGCTACATGCTGATGAGCCTCGCGCTCGGGCAGAGGGCGGACGAGAGGATGCCCTTCGTCCACAGGCTAATCTTCGGATACGCGGTGACGGACGAGCTCTTCGCCATAAACATCGCGAGGCCCGGAGTTCTCGACCCTTGGTACTACTACGGCGCGATGCTGAGCTCCATCCCGCTCTGGGCGGTCGGTACCGCCATAGGAGCGGTAGCGGGCGATGTGCTGCCCGCGCGCATAGTCAGCGCCCTGTCTGTCGCGCTGTACGGCATGTTCCTCGCGATAGTGATACCGCCCGCCAGGAAGAGCCGCGTGATCTTCGGCATAGTCGCGGTATGCTTCGCGGCCTCGTGGGCGGCCGGGCGGCTGCCCCTTATATCCGCCCTGAGCGCCGGAAGCCGCACCATAGTGCTGACCATAGTCATCGCCTCCGCCGCCGCCCTGCTCTTCCCCGTTCCCGGAGACAAGGACTGAATATGAACAATACCTACGTTTATATAGCCGTGATGTTCATCACCTCGTATCTGGTCAGGGTGCTGCCTCTGACCGTATTCCGCAGGCCCATACAGAGCCGCTTCGTGCGCTCCTTCCTGTACTATGTCCCCTACGTGACGCTCTCGCTCATGACCTTCCCTGCCATAGTCGAAGCGACGAGGAGCCCTCTCGCGGGTGCCCTCGCCCTCGCAGCGGGGATCGCCGCGGCGTGGCTTGGAGCCGGGCTCCTGCCGGTGGCAGTGATCTGCTGCGCGGTCGTGCTCATCGCCGAGGGGCTGATGATATAGCCTGCCATCGAAGGAGCGGGGATCACTCCATGCCCGCGCATGGGTCCGCTGATCGATCTCTGCCTGCCCGCCGCCCCCGCGGCGGTTTTTTATTTCCCTGAGACCGTTTCTTTTTTCTACCTGTTCAGGTGATCTTTTTTTTCGCTTTAAGTCTCTTTTAAGCCCGCGGCAGTATCATCACGCCATGAAAAGCGAAACGAAAGGAGATAACGCGATGGAATTCCAAAGCGTATTCAAGAGATACGAGCTCAAATACCTGCTCAGCGAGCGGCAGCTGAGCGCCGTGCTCGAAGCGATGAAGGACCACGCCGAGCCCGACCGCTTCCCGCACAGCCTGATCCGGAACATCTATTACGATACCGGGAACTACAGGCTCGCAAGGGCCTCGATAGAAGGCCCTGACTACAAGGAGAAGCTCCGCGTCAGGAGCTACAGCGCCGCGGAGGCGTCCAGCCCGGTCTTCGTGGAATTGAAGAAGAAATACGATTCAGTAGTCTACAAACGGAGGATCACGCTTCCAAACGCCGAAGCGCAGAGGTGGCTGAGCGGGGCAGCAGCCGGGAACTGTGCGGATCAGGGGCAGCTGGAAAAGCTGAGCGGCTCCGACCGGCAGATAGCCGGCGAGATCGATTACTTCGTGGATCACTACAGGGGCCTGAAGCCGGCCGCCGCCATATCCTACGAGAGGGACTCCTACGCGGGAACCGACTGCGACATAAGGATCACCTTCGACCGGAACATACTCGCAAGGACGGAGGGGATGGATCTTTCGGAGATACGTGGCATCCCGCTCATCCCGGAGGGAACGGTGCTGATGGAGCTTAAATGCCCGGGCTGCATGCCGCTATGGATGAGCGAGGTCCTGAGCCGGGAGAGGATCTATAAGAGCTCCTTCTCCAAATACGGGACCGCTTACAGAACGATGATATTCCCGGCGCTTTCAAAGAAGGCGTCGGATTGACTGAAGCCGCCCGCAAGGCGGCACGCAAATGAACGCCGCAAAGGCGTCAGACAAGGAGGAAAACAAAATGAACGAACTCTTCTACGGGATATTCAGCTCCGGTTCCCAGAATATATCGGTCGGAAACTTTCTGATCTGCATCGCCGCAGCTCTGCTATGCGGGCTCATCTACGCGGCGGCAGACCTGAGGAGCGGACGGGTGAAGTACAGCTTCTCAGCCGCGCTCGCGCTGCTGCCCGCGGCGGTCTGCACAGTCATAATGATGGTCAACGGCAACGTCGGCACCGGGATAGCGGTGGCGGGGGCCTTCAGCCTGGTCAGATTCAGGTCGGCGCCCGGGACCGCACGCGAGATACTCATGATCTTCCTCGCGATGGCCGCGGGACTCATCTGCGGTACAGGCTACCTCGCTTTTGCCCTGCTGTTCACTCTGATAATGGCCGCGTGCTGCCTGATCGCGGGGGTGGCCGAAGAGCGCTTCATGAGGAGCCGCAGAGCCTGCAAGAGCCTGAGCATAACCATCCCCGAGGACCTCGATTACACCGGCGTCTTCAGCGACATTTTCGAGCGCTACACCAGCTCCGCCGAGCTCACGAAGGTCAAGACTACCAACATGGGCAGCATGTTCAAGCTGAGCTACGACATCAGGCTAAAGGATCTCTCCGCGGAAAAGGAGATGATAGACATGCTCCGCACCCGCAACGGCAATCTGGAGATCTCGGTGTCGAACATGGAGACCGAGCCAGCGGAACTGTAGAGCGGACGGAGGATTAGAGGCTCAGGTCGCGGCGACGCGAAAACGATCAAGCGGACAGCGGCCGAGAGACTGTAATCAAAAGCGCCGCCCTCCCGGAGGAGAGCGGCGCTTTTCAAGTTTAATGTTGCCTTACGCGGGCGCTGCTTCTCAGCCCTGAGCCATTACTGGGTCTTGCCGTTCTGCAGATCCTTTCTCTCGATCGCTCTGTAGAGGAAGGTGATGATGTGTCCCCTCGTGCAGATGGTGTTCGGAGCGAAGGTGGTGGCGCTGGTGCCGTTGGTGATTCCCTGATCGACGCCCCAGAGGACGGCGTTGTAGAAGTCGTCATTGGCAGAGACGTCGTTGAAGTTGTTGCTCAACCCTCTGACAGAGGGAGAGTTCTTCGCCTTGTAGATGAAGTTGAGAGCCTGGCCTCTGGTGCATGGGGTGTTGACGCCGAACTCTGTGCTGCTCTTGGGAGAAGCGATCCCCTTGGATACGGCCCAGAGGATGGCGTCGTAGCAGTAGTCGCCGGACTTGAGATCGGTGTACGGGTTGTTGATGGTCGCCTTGGGCGATCCGTTGGCCCTCCAGATGAAGGTCAGGATCTGAGCCCAGGTGCAGTCCCAGTTCGGAGAGAACTGCGGGTTCTTCGGGTCGGTGCTGGTGCCCTTGGCGATCTCTCTGCCGGCGCCCCACTTGGCCGCGTTGTAGAACCAGTCGCTCATCTTGGTATCCTTGAAGGGATCGGGCTCGGAGACGGTGATCTTGATCTTACCGTCGAAGGAGTTGTCATCGTCGTCGTAGGCGGTGAACCCGAGATCGAAGCTTCCGATGTAGTTGATCAGAGGAACGTAGGTGACGTCATCGATCAGCTTGTTTCTGGAACCGGTGCGGTAGAGATCATCCCTTCCGGTGAACTCTCCTCCGTTGTCGGAGCCGGAGACGTAGCTGTAGTACATGTTGCCGGCATTGCTGCCCACAGGAGAAAGCGTGATGTAGTCGAGAGTGCCGTCGCTGACCTTCTTGAGCTTCGCCGCGATGTCGGAGCTGCTGAGCTTGAGGATCTGGTTATTGTAGATCTTGTACTCGAGAGCCTCGAACTCGGCGGTCTGAGCCTTGACGTTGATGATCATCTTTCCGCCGAGGGAGTTTCCGTCGCCGTAAGCCCAGTACTTGAGCGGGATCTGTCCGCTGAAGCCCTTGGCGGGTACGAGCACCAGGTCGCTGACCCTGAGCTCGGTCCTGTCGTTCCTGTAGAACTCGTCGTCATCCTCCTCGACCTTGGTGCCGGAGCCCTTCTTGGAGTCGTAATCGTAGTACAGCGTGCCCTTGGCCTTGGCCGGGACCTCTTCGAAGGTCAGGTACTTGAAGTTGCCGTCGGCCTCGTCCTTGAACTTCTTATTGATGTCGGAGGCCACGTCGTCAAACGCGAAGACCTTGCCGCTCTCGACGTTGTAGGTGAGGGTCCCGAGCTCGTAATCGGACTCGCTGACCTTTACGGTCAGGGTGCCTTCATACTCGTCGTCCTTGCTGGTTCCGTAGACGGTGAACTCGATCTCGCACTCGCCGTCAAAGTCCTCGTCGGGAACGAATACAAGGTCGGACACGAGCTTGCTGCTTCCGGACTTGTAGAACTTGTCGGAGCTGCCGACCTTGGTGCCGAGCTTGGTGGGGGACTCATAGCCGTAGCGTATGCTTCCTTCCCTGGTCGCAGGCTGGGTGAAGGTGACATAGCTGAAGTTCTTCACGTCGCTCATGTCGTAGAAGATATCGTTGATGTCGTCCACGACTTCGCTGAAGTAGAGCACCTCGTCGCTGTCGATCGAGTAGCTGCCCGCCTCGCCGGCGCTGTTGTTGGCGACGTTGACCTTGATGCGGCCTTCGTACTCGTTGTCCTTGAGGTCGTAAGCGAGATAATAGATGTAGTCGGTACCGGTGAAGTTCTTGTCGGGAATGTAGGTCACGTTTCCGATCGTGAGCTTCTTGGTGCTGGTTCCGGCATAGTAGAGCTCATCCTCGTCGACGGCCTCGCCAGTCTTGGTGCTGCTGGTGTAGTTGTATCTGAGAGTGCCGTCGGACGGCTCGGTGAAGTATACGCTGTCGAGAGTCTCTCCGCAGTCGGCCTTGAACTTGGTAGCCAGGTTCAGGCTGCTGAGCTTGAGAGTCCCGTTGAGCTTGATGTTGGCGGTGATGTCGTCAAGATCCATCTTCTGATTCTTGACGGTGATCTCGATGGTACCGCTGTACTCGTTGTCGTCCTTGTCGTAGGCGAGATACTTGATGGTATCGGTCAGCTTCTTGTTTCCGCTGACGGCATCGGCCTTGTACTTGCACTTGGCGAGCTCGGAGGCGGTGAGGCTGGCCTTTCTGGAGGTCAGCTTGGTGCTGCTTCCGTTGTAGATGTCTCCGTACTCGGGAAGCTCACTGAAAACGATGGAGTCGAGATCGGCCTTTGCGACCTTCTTGAACGCCGCGGGGATCCCGAGGCTGCTCAGGCTGAGGCTGCCGCCGCCGCTGACACTTCCGGTCAGCTTGCTGATCTTGGAGCTCTTCTTGACGGTGACGTCTATGGTCACGCTGCCGTCGAGGGGATCGGGGTTATTGGTGGAGCTGTAGGTGCTGTCATAGGCCTCCACGGTGAAGAACGTGCTTCCCTCGCCCTTCGGCTCCAGCTTGAGGGTGCTGATCTTGCTGAGCTCGATCTTGTCGCCGGTGTTGTAGGTCTTGCTGCCCAGCTTCAGGACCGCTACGTCGGGGGTCTCGTCGATGATGGCGATGTACTTGAGGTCTCCGCCGTCGTTCTTCTTGTAGAGCTTGGTGAACTCGGTCTCCTTGAAGGCGCGGGCGTCGTCATCCACATCGAGGGTGATCTCGATGCTGCCTTCAAAGGTCGGTGCCTGCTCGGGGAGGCGCTCAAACTCGACCGTATAGTCGGTGTAATAGGTATCGCCGCCCCTTTCCTTTTTATAGGTCTGCCTGAGGATCACGCTGCCGGTGTCGTTCGAGCCGATCGTGACCTTGTCGACCTCAGCGCCCTTGGCATTGACGAAACGATATCCTCCGGGGATGAAGCCGTCGCTCGCTGAGAGCCTCTGGACCGTTACATCGTCACTGAGCGTGATGGTCTTTACCGTGTGCGCGACCTCCACGCTGATGACGAAGTCCTTGTCGGGCTTC
>JAEENW010000076.1 GCA_016283945.1 Bacillota bacterium | reverse complement strand
CCTCAAGGCAGGAAAGATCCCTACGGACAGTTCGGTCGACGTGATCGAATTTCTGGGATCTCTGGTTTCCGACGCCTCGCGCCTCTTCCCGGAGCTTGCCTGCGTCTCGCTGGGTCTGCCCGGCGTAGTCGATGCCGAAACAGGACTTGTCAACACCGCGCCCTCGATAATCAGGGGCTCGAGGTATATCGCAGGAGAGCTTCAGGAGCTTACGGGGCTTCCCGTCTTCGCCGAGAACGACGTAGCCTGCTGGGCGGTCGCCGAGGGAAGGATAGGCAACTGCAAGGGCGTCAGGGACTATCTATTCGTCACGCTCGGCACCGGAATAGGCTGCTGCATAGTAGCGGACGGCAAGATCTACCGCGGAGCTCACATGGCCGCGGGAGAGGTCGGATACATGGTTTTCCCCGAGGACCTCGGAAGCGGGGTCAAGAGCGCCGACGAGTTCGGGGCTTTCGAGTCCAAGGTCTCCGCGAAGGCGATGGTCGAGGACTACAGCCGCCTCACGGGCGAGAAGCTCAGCTCCAAGGAGATGTACTGCAGGTTCCGCGACCCGGAGAACGAGGCCGCAAGGCGCTTCGCTTCCGACAAGTTCGCCTATCTCTCAGTCGGCCTGGCCGATCTGATCGTCATACTCGATCCTGAAAAGCTGGTCATCGCCGGGGGAGTAACGAATGAATGGGAATACCTGCTCTCTCAGATCGAGCCCAGGATACGCCGCCTCATCAACACCAGGACGGAGCTCGCAAGGTCCCAGACCGGGGAATACGGCGGAGCTCTCGGAGCCGCAATAATAGCTATCGATCACTTAAAATAATTACCCGTAGTTTTCGAAGAAAGGGGGACTCAGAGCGAACCGATCGTTTATTCACATCAACAGTCAACGAGAAACAAGAAGGAGGAAAATAGAAACTCAGTTTCTATAAAAGGAGAAAAATGAAAAAGGTATTTGCAATCCTGCTTGCCCTCGCGATGGTTCTTTCCATGGCGGCCTGCGGAGAGTCCAAGACCGAGCCGTCCGGATCGGGTTCCGGAAACGCCGCTCCGGAGCCGGTGACCATCGAGTACTGGCAGTACGTATATCAGGATAAGGTCGACCTCATGGATCAGCTGATCGCTGAGTTCGAGGAAGCCAACCCTGACATCCACATCGAGCACAAGACCTTCCCGTACGACGATTATGAGCAGAAGGTGGCCGCCGCTATCGCCGCTTCCGCTTCCAGCAACGAGGGTCCGAACATCATCAACATCTTCTACGGCTGGGTACCCAAGTACGTCAAGTCCGGCGTTCTGAGCGTCCTGCCCGACGATATCGCCAAGGACATCGACGAGAACTTCACCCCGATGGCCCAGATCAACAAGATCGACGGCAAGTACTACACCATGCCGATCGCCGTCAGAGCTTCCGCCCTGTTCTACAACAAGACCCTGCTCGACGAGGCCGGCATCAAGGTCGAGGACATCCCCACCGATCTGATCGAGTGGGCCGAGCTCACCAGCCGTCTGGCTAAGTGGAACGGCGACGAGCTCGAGATCGCCGGAACCACCTGGCAGCCGAACAGCCAGTATCACTCCTGGCTCAGGCCTGTGCTCATGAAGCAGTTTGGCGGCGAGCCCATCTCCGCTGACGGCAAGACCGCCCAGTGGAACAGCCCCGAATGCCTCAACGCGTTCAAGTTCTTCCTGAGCCTGCCTCTGGAGTACAAGTCCTGTCTCAACGACTTCATGACCGGAGACGTCACCGCCTTCACCGCCGGCAAGGCTTATTTCCATGTAGACGGATCCTACCGTCTCGCCAACCTCAGGCTGAACGTCAAGGACTTCGAGTGGGGCGTCACCGAGCTCCCGACCTACAACGGAAACAAGGGTTCCTTCGGCTCCTTCTGGACCAACGGCATCACCAACCTGACCACCAAGGATCAGGCCAAGTACGACGCTGCCGTCAAGTTCCTCAAGTTCCTCTCCTCTGAGGAAGTCATGGAGCGCTGGACCACCTCCATCGGAGAGATCGGAGCCAGGAAGACCATCGCTTCCAACGAGGAGTTTGCCAAGGATCCGACCCTGGCGCCGTTCCTCAAGGCCCTCGATTACGCGAGCAGCTACTTCTACATCGACGAGACCACCGACCGTCAGATCCTTCTTGACGCCATCAACGAGGTCATTATCAACGGAAAGGATCCTGAGACCGCTCTCAACGAGGCTAACGCCAAGGTCCAGGCTCTCCTCGACGAAGTCTGGAACGAATAAACGAGAATTGACCGGTCTTCGCCGGATCCGCCCGAGCGGCGGATCCGGCGGGAGTCCCTGCTCAGCTTAGATCAGATCGATAGACACAGGAAC
>JAEENW010000075.1 GCA_016283945.1 Bacillota bacterium | reverse complement strand
TACACTATGATGTTTTCAAGGTTCTTGAGCTCCGCGCTTGGCGCGGAACATTGCCTATTATATGAGCGAGCCCCTCACTTGTCAAGCACCATTTTCATCTTTTTTAAAGAAGTTTTCAGGCGCCGGAAAGCGGCACGCCGCTCTGTCAAGGCTCAATCATAATAGTCTTGTTATACCTGCAAGTCAATGCAAATAGTCTTATGGACTTATTTGATTATTTCGACTTCCATGCCGTTCTTCATGCCGGCGGCGTTGGCCTCGTCGGTGTCGACGTGCATCTCTCTCTCGTGGCCTTCACCGCAGCGGATCAGTACCTCGTTGAAGATGAGGCCTCTGCCTCCTCCGACCTTGACGCTGACGATCTGCTTGTCGACGACTCCGGCCTCCTCAGCCTGGGCGGCGGAGAGATGGATGTGCCTGAGAGCCGCGATGGCGCCCTCTTCGAGCTCGAGCTCGCCGCAGGGACCTACGAGCTTGATGGGCGCGGAGCCCTCGAGCTTGCCGCTCTCGCGTACGGGTACGGCTACTCCGATCTGCCTGGCGTCGGTGAGAGCCAGCTCGATCTGGGTCTGCTTCCTGCAGGGTCCGAGGACTCTGACGCCCTTGAGGGTGTTCTTGGGTCCCACGATGTCTACCTTCTCCTCTGCGGCGAACTGGCCGGGCTGGGAGAGCATGTTCTTGACGGTGAGCTCGTGTCCCTCTCCGAAGAGGATCTCGAGATGCTCCTTGGACAGGTGCAGATGCTTGTTGGAAATACCTACGGGAACTGTGTAAGCCATTTTCTTCTCCTTTTCAGTTCTAAAGATAAATGCTTTGAATACTATAATATTTACTCGGTCTTGATCCAGGATATGTACGGGAGGTTCCTGTACTTCTGATCCGCGTCAAGGCCGTAGCCCACGATGAACAGGTCGTCGACCTTAAAGCCGACGTAGTCGCCCTCGATCTCCAGCTCGCGCCTTGAGGGCTTGTCGAATATGGCGGCGATCTTCAGCGTCTTCGGGGAGCGCTTGCTGAGGTACTCCTTGAGGTACTTGAGCGTAAGCCCGGTGTCTATGATGTCCTCGACTATGATGACGTTCCTGCCCCTGATGTCGGAGTCGATGTCCTTGTTGATCTTGACCACGCCGCTCGTCTTGGTGGAACTGCCGTAGCTGGAGACGGACATGAAGTCTATCGAGACGTCCTCGAGGGGTATCGCGCGCATGAGATCCGCGAGGAAGGCCACAGAGCCCTTGAGTATGCCCACGAGAAGCACCGCTTCTCCGGCGTAGTCGCGCCCTATCTCCTCTCCGATCTCGCGCACCTTCGCCGCGATCTGTTCCTCGCTTATCAGCACGGTTGAAACATCTCTTTTTTCAGCTGTCATGATTCCTGACCGTCCTTTCGGTCCTCAACGGTGTAGTCAGCTTCCAGGACGTCCCTTCCGCTGTATTTGTCTGCCCCGCTGCCGCCCTCCTGGGGAACGGCGTACTTGTCGAGCTCATCCTTCAGATGGACGAGTATGAAAGCCCAGAGCACTATGTCGTCCAGAAATCCGAATACCGGGATTATCGGCGGTATCAGATCCATGGGCAGTACCAGATATATGATGCCGAAGACTACGAGCGCCTTCTTCCAGAAGGACACGCTTCTGTCCTTCATCAGCCTTGGAACGGCCTTGAGCCTTTTGAGCAATGCTCCGAGAGCAAGGTACTTCATGAGTTCAGCAGTCCCTCCATGCAGGCGAGCAGCTCCTCGGTGCCCGTCTTCTTCAGCGCGGATACAGGGATAATGATATCATCCGCGTCCAGCTTCAGCGTGCGTTTTATGAGAGAAATATTTCTGTTAAGCTCGTTTTTCGATATCTTGTCGGTCTTGGTGAGGACCACAACGCCGGAAAGCCCGAAATAGCGCAGATAATCGTACATCTGCACGTCCTGCGCGCTCGGCTCGTGGCGGCTGTCGACTAGCTGGACGACCTTTATAAGATCCTTCCTGCCCTCGAGGTAGTCCTCCATCATCCTTCCCCAGCGCTCCGATTCGGCCTTCGAGACCTTGGCGTAGCCGTAGCCGGGAAGGTCCACTATGCGGAAGCTCCCGTTGATCAGGAAGAAGTTGATCGTCCTGGTCTTGCCGGGACTCGAGCTGACCTTGGCGAGGCCTTTGCGGCCAGTCAGCAGGTTCAGCAGGGACGATTTGCCCACGTTGGAGCGTCCCGCGAAGGCTATCTCGGGCACGCCCTCCGGAGGGTACTGGCCCTTTTTCGCGGCGGAGGTCAGAAACTCCGCGCTCGATATTATCATATCAGCGCCTCGCGGACGGCGTCGCCGACCTCGCTTATGAGGACGAACTCCATCTGCTCGTGGACGGTCTTCGGAAGATCGTCGAGATCCCTCTCGTTGTCCGCCGGCAGCAGGACCTTCTTGATCCCGAGCCTGTGGGCGGCGATCATCTTCTCTTTGATACCTCCGACGGGGAGTATCTTGCCCCTGAGGCTAATCTCTCCGGTCATGGCGACGTTTTTTCGCACCGCCCTTCCGGTGAGAGCCGAGAGCACGGATACGCACATGGTGACGCCCGCCGAGGGTCCGTCCTTGGGGGTCGCGCCCTCGGGGATGTGGATGTGGATGTCCTTGTTCTTGTAGAACTCCTCGTCGACTCCGAGATCCGAGGCGTGCGCGCGGATGTAGCTTATAGCGGCTTTGGCCGATTCCTGCATGACGTCGCCGAGCTGGCCGGTGAGCTGGATATGGCCGGAGCCGGGCATGCAGGCGGTCTCTATGAAGAGAGTATCTCCGCCAACGACGGTCCAGGCGAGGCCGGTGGATACTCCGATCTCGTTCTTCTCGAGGATCTTGTCGTAGTGGAAGCGCTTGTTGCCCAGGTACTCCTCGATGTTCTTCGCCGTGACGACCTGCCTGCTCTCGTCGCCCGCGACTATCATGCGCGCGACCTTGCGGCAGACGCCCGCGATCTGCTTCTCGAGGCCTCTGACTCCCGACTCGCGGGTGTAGGAGTTGATGATCTCCTCTACCGCGTCCTTGTGGATGGATATGTTCTTCTGCTTGAGCCCGTTGGCCTTGATCTGCTTGGGGATCAGGTACTTCTGGGCTATGTTGAGCTTCTCCTCGGAGGTGTAGCCCGAGAGCTCTATGACCTCCATCCTGTCGAGGAGGGGCCTCGGGATGGTGTCAGTGGTGTTTGCGGTCGTGATGAACATGACGTTCGAGAGGTCGAACGGGACCTCGAGGTAGTGATCCATGAACTCCTTGTTCTGTTCGGGATCGAGGACCTCGAGCAGCGCGGAGGCGGGATCGCCCCTGAAGTCGCTGCCTATCTTGTCCACCTCGTCGAAGAGGAAGACGGGATCGCTGTAACCGCACTCCTTGATCGCGGACATGACGCGGCCGGGGATGGCGCCGACGTAGGTCCTGCGGTGTCCCCTGATCTCCGCCTCGTCCCTCACGCCGCCGAGCGACATGTGGACGAACTGCCTGTCCACGGAGCGGGCTATGGATCTCGCTATGGAGGTCTTGCCCACTCCCGGAGGCCCTACGAGGCACAGTATCGGGCTCTTGAGGTCCTTGGCGAGGGTCTGGACAGCCAGATACTCGAGTATCCTGTCCTTGACCTTCTCGAGGCCGTAGTGGTCCTCGTCGAGGATCTCCTGGGCTCTGGCGATGTCCATGGAGACGGCGCTCCTCTTGTGCCAGGGGAGCTCCAGAACGGTGTTGATGTAGGTCCTGAGCACGGAAAGATCCGGAGCGTAGGACGGGAGCTTCTCAGCCCTGTCTATCTCCTTCTCTATCTTGGCGGCGGTCTGCTGCGGGAGCTTGAGCTTCTTCAGCTGCTTTCTCCACTCCGCGGTCTCCGCGCCTATGTCTTCCTTGTTTCCGAGCTCCTCCTGAATGGTCTTGATCTGCTCGCGCAGGTAAGACTCCCTCTGGGCCTTGGTGAGCCTGGTCTGGATCTTCTCGTTGATCTGGCCCTCGAGCTTGGATATCTCGGTCTCGCGGACAAGGTACTTGACGACCAGCTTCAGCCTCTTGACCGGATCCTGAGCGATCAGGACCTTGTGAGCCTCGGAGGCCTTGATGTCCATCTGGGTGACGACGAAGTCGGCGATGTAGCCCGGATCGTCCGGACGCTCAAAGCCATGGAACTCGTCGGAGGGGAAGCGCGGATGAGCCTTCCTGTAGGCGCCGTAGAGGTTGGCGCAGGTCCTGATGAGGGCTTCCGCCTCGGGGCCCGGCTCGCCGGCTATGTCGTCTATGCGGCTCACGCTGCAGTGGAAATAGGGCATTTCATAGAGCATCCTCCTGAGCCTTGCCCTGTACTGCCCTATCACGAGCACCCTTATGTGCTCTCCGGGGAGCTTGAGCACCCTCTTGATCTTCGCGACGGTGCCCATTGTATAGAGGTCCTTCGCGGTGGGAAGATCCACCTCGGGGTCCTTCTGGTTCACGAGGAACACGAGTCCGTCCTCGTTCATCGCCGTGTCTATGGCGAGTATGGATTTCTGTCTCTCAACGTCGAACCTGACCTCGGTCTGAGGGAAGACGTTGACTCCTCTCAGAGCTATGAGAGGCATCGACATGATCTCGGATGTGAATTCGTCGCTCATTTTGCCTCCTTGGGGATGCGGGGCGCCTTAAGCCGCCTCCGGGGTCTTTAGGACCACCTTAGGCTCGGCTCCGTCCACGGTGCTCTCATCCACTATGACCTTCGAGACATCCGCCCTGGAGGGGATGTCGAACATTATCTCGGTCATCATCTGCTCGATGATGCTGCGGAGTCCTCTGGCTCCGGTCTTCTTCTCTATGGCCTTCTCGGCTATGCGCCTGACAGCGCCGTCGGTCATCTCGAGCTCCACGCCGTCCATCTCAAGAAGCTTGATGTACTGCTTGATGATGGCGTTCTTGGGCTCGGTGATGATCCTCATCAGAGCGTCCACGGAGAGCTCGTCGAGGGTCGCGATGGCCGGAAGCCTTCCTATGAACTCGGGGATGAGCCCGTACCTGAGCAGGTCCTCGGGCTGGATCTTCTCGAGTATGTGGGAGTCGACCTCCTTCTGCGAGACTATATCCGCGCCGAAGCCTATGGTCTTCTCTCCTATCCTGCGCTGAATGATCTTGTCGAGGCCGTCGAAGGCGCCCCCGCAGATGAACAGCACGTTGGTGGTGTCGAACTGTATGAACTCCTGCATCGGGTGCTTGCGCCCTCCCTGGGGAGGAACGTTGGCCACGGTGCCCTCGAGTATCTTGAGCAGCGCCTGCTGGACGCCCTCGCCCGATACGTCGCGGGTGATGGAGACGTTCTCGCCCTTGCGCGCGATCTTGTCGATCTCATCGACGTAGATTATGCCCTTCTGGGCCTTCTCGACGTCGAAGTCAGCAGCCTGGAGCAGCTTGAGCAGTATGTTCTCCACGTCCTCTCCGACGTAGCCCGCCTCGGTGAGAGCCGTAGCGTCGGCTATAGCGAAGGGAACGTTGAGCACCTTGGCGAGGGTCTGCGCGAGCAGGGTCTTGCCCGAACCGGTGGGCCCTATCATAATGATGTTGCTCTTCTGGATCTGGACGTCGTCGCCGCCCCTGCCGGCCTTCTCGGCCGACCTGATGCGCTTATAGTGGTTGTAAACGGCCACGGCGAGTATCTTCTTCGCCCTGTCCTGCTCTATGACGTAGTCGGAGAGTATGGCCGCGATCTCCCTCGGAGTCGGGAGCTTGCTCTCGCCCTCCGCTTCGGGAGAGACGTCCTGCTGCTCCTCCGCCATGAGGGTCTTGTAGGCCTCCTCGAGGCAGTCCCTGCAGATGTAGACGTCGGGGCCGGCTATCATCCTTCCGACCTGGGAGACGGGACGCCCGCAGAAGGAGCAAACTATATTCTTTTCTCTGTCGTATCTCGTCATGATCACCTCTTAGTGACTATCTTGTCGACGAGGCCGTATTCGAGCGCCTCTGAGGCGTCGAGGTAGTTGTCCCTGTCGGTGTCGGCCTCGATCCTCTCTATGCTCTGGCCCGTGTTGGCCGCGAGGATCTCGTTCATCCTGCGTTTGATCTTGATGATGTGCTCCGCGGCGATCTTCATGTCCGCCGCCTGGCCCTGCATGCCGCCTAGGGGCTGGTGGATCATCACCTCCGCGTTCGGGAGTATGAAGCGCTTGCCCTTCGCTCCGGATGAGAGCAGGAAGGCGGCCATGGAGGCGGCCATGCCTATGCAGATCGTGGAGACGTCGGGCTTGATGTACTGCATCGTGTCGTATATGGCCATGCCGGAGCTGATGACTCCGCCCGGGCTGTTGATGTAGAGGAAGATGTCCTTGTCGGGATCCTCGGACTCCAGGAACAGCAGCTCGGAGGTGACCAGCGACGCGGTCTCGTCGTCTATGGGTCCGGAGAGCATGATGATCCTGTCCTTGAGCAGTCTCGAATAGATGTCGTAGGATCTCTCGCCTCTCGCGCTGTGTTCTATTACGATGGGTACAAGGTTCATATTCTATGCCTCCTGTAAATAAAATCTTGGCGGGGCCGCAAAAGTCCCGCCAAAATGAGTTTTTCGCTTGAGATTACGCTTCGGTCTTCTCCGCATCGGCGGGAGCGGCCTCGGGAGCAGGCTCCTCGCCTGCGGGCTCGGTCTCTTCGATGTCGGTGAAGACGGCGTTGGCGTACATGAAGTCGATGGCCTTGCGCATGACGATGTCTTCCTTCATGGCGCGGGCGTTGTCTCCGGAGAAGATCGGCTTGATCTGATCGACGGTCATGCCGTACTGCTTGGCCATGTCCTCGATCTCCTTGTCGATGTCCTCATCGGTGGCGGTGAGGCCTTCAGCCTTGGCTACAGCCTTGGCGAGGAGCCTGGTCTTGACTCTCTTCTCGGCGTCGCCCTTGACATCCTCTCTGAGCTGCTCGACGGTCTTGCCGCTGAAGCTCGCGAACATCTCGAGGGAGATGCCGTTGCCGGAGAGCTGGGACTCGTACTCGCGGAGGATGTTGTCGGTCTCGTCCTCGATCATGATCTGCGGAACGTCGAAGCTGTTGGTCTCGTAGAGCTTCTCCATGACGTTGTTCTTTCCGTCATACTCGGCGGCGCCCTCGGCGGCCTCCTCGAGCATCTTGCGGATGTCGGCCTTGTACTCCTCGAGGGTGTCGTGGACGCTGACGTCTACGGCGAAATCGTCGTTGATCTCAGGAAGCTCCTCCTTCTTGACCTCGTGTAAGGTGCACTTGAAGACGGCCTCCTTGCCCGCGAGGTCCTTGGAGTGATACTTCTCGGGGAAGGTCACGACTACGTCCTTGTCCTCGCCGGCTCTGACGCCGATGAGCTGATCCTCGAAGCCGGGGATGAACTGGCCGGAGCCGAGCTTGAGGGAGTAGTTGTCGGCGGTGCCGCCCTCGAACTGCTCTTCGCCTACGAAGCCCTTGTAGTCGAGGATGACGGTGTCGCCGGTGACGGCGGGCTCGTCGGTGTCAACGAGGCGGGCGTTCTGCTTCTGAACGGCCTCCAGCTGCTTCTGGATGTCCTCGTCGGTGACCTTCTTGACGTGGCGCTCAGCCTCGATGCCCTTGTAGTTGGTGACTTCGACCTCGGGAGCCACGGCGACCTTTATAACGGTGAACACGCCGCTGCCCTTGGCAAGCTGGGTGCCCTCCTTGAAGTCGAGGGCCGGACGGTCCACAGGCTCGAGTCCGAGCTCATCGAGGGCGGCGGTGTATCCGTCCTGGAAGAGTATATCGAGAGCGGGCTCGAAGAATACGCCCTCTCCGAATCTCTTCTCTATGATGCTGCGGGGAGCCTTGCCTCTGCGGAAACCGTCGACCACGTAGCGGTCTCTGTTCTCCTTGAACGCGCGGGCGAGAGCGGCCTCGAACTCTTCAGCGGTGAAATCCATGCTGAATTCTGCGGTGTTGTCCTTCTTGCTAAGCAGTTCGGCTTTCATGATATATATCGATCCTCCATATCAGTAATACTTATCAGACGGTCTATTAGTTTATCACAGTTCGGGCGGAGCTTCAAGCGCTCAAAAGAGCGAGGCCCCTTCCGAATTTGGATACGTTCAGCGGCGCGAGCCCGTATTTCTCCTCGAGTTCGGACCCGAGCGACTTGAGATCGCCGGAGTCCCCGGCGAAGAGCTCCAGCTCCAGCTCCAGTATCGGCGCCTCACCGGCGTCGGTGATGATGCTCCCGGTGTCGATCGCGAGCTCTATGACGCTCTCTCCGAAGTCCAGCCTCATTCGGCGCCTGAGGAACCTGGTCTCCAGGAGGTTTATGAGCTCCTTCCCCTCGGTGAGCCTCATCAGCTCTCTGCCCTCGGGGCTCTCGGAGAACATGTCGGAATCGAGCTTTATGAACGAGCTCTCGCCCGAGACGGGGACGTTGATCTCCTCCCTTTCGTGCAGCCCGTCCTCGGACCTTCCGTTCCATTTGAGGGTCGCGAAGCTGATCCCGCCCTCGGAGCGGACCCTGACTGCCGCGTCGTGAGCGGCAAGGACCCTGTCCGGGGTGTCGAAGTATACCGCCTTCATGACGACCTTCTCCGCGCTGCCCCTGTCGGCGAGCGGAGAGGCGAAGCAGTCCTCCCAGATATCGTCCGCGGCGTCCCTCGAGGGAACGCTGTATTTCATCTCTATTTCCATGAGACCTCCGTCGCGTGATAATACATGCGCGCGAAATATTACCACGAAGCCGGCATTTTTGCAAGTGTCTCTTGCAAGTTCACGGCTGCGGAGGCCTTAAACGGACGCAAAAGCGCCCCCTCCTCTCGGAAGGGGCGCCCTTCTGGCTTTTCAGAGCTGAACGGAGGCTGTCCGCCCGGCTGCTTCAACGCAGTCCTTCAGACTACTTTCCGGCCATCTTCTTGTAGCCTTCGTAGCGGTCCTTGGCGTCCTGCTCGGTCTTTTCGAACAGAGCCTCGGCCTTGTCCGGGAAGGCCTTGAGCAGGGAGGTGTACCTGACCTGGCCCATGATGAAGTTCCTGAAGCTGGCGGTCGGCTCCTTGGAGTCGAGGCTGAACGGGTTCTTGCCCTCAGCCTTCAGCTGCGGGTTGAACCTGTAGAGATGCCAGTAACCGCAATCGACGGCGTCCTTCTCGTTCTGCTGGCTCTTGCCCATGCCGGTCCTGAGGCCGTGGTTGATGCAGGGAGCGTAGCAGATGATGAGGGACGGACCGGGATAGCTCTCAGCTTCCTGGATGGCCTTCATGAACTGGTTCTTGTCGGCACCCATAGCGCACTGAGCGACGTAGACGTAGCCGTAGCTGGCCTCCATCATTCCCAGATCCTTCTTCTTGGTCTTCTTTCCGGAAGCCGCGAACTTGGCGATAGCGGCAGCCGGGGTGGCCTTGGAGGCCTGTCCGCCGGTGTTGGAGTAGACCTCGGTATCGAATACCAGGACGTTGATGTCCTCGCCGGAGGCGAGCACGTGGTCGACTCCGCCGTAACCGATATCGTAGGACCATCCGTCGCCGCCGAGGCACCAGATGGACTTCTTGACCAGGTAATCCTTCTTCTCGAGGATCTCAGCGGCGGCCTCAGCCTTCTCGCCTTCGAACTTGGCGGCCTTCAGGGCCTCCTCGAACGCCTCGGAGAGCTTCCTGGTGTTGGCGCCGTCCTCGAATCCCTCGAGCCAGGCCTTGGCTTCGGGCATATCCTCGGCGAGAGTCTCGGCGAGGGTCTTGATCCTCTCTCTCATGTGGCGTACGCCGGTGGCCATTCCGAGACCGAACTCAGCGTTGTCCTCGAAGAGGGAGTTGCACCACGCGGGGCCGTGGCCCTTCTTGTCGACGGTGTAAGGCATCGACGGAGCGGAGGCGCCCCAGATGGAGGAGCATCCGGTCGCGTTGGCGATCATCATCCTGTCTCCGTAGAGCTGGGTGACTACCTTGATGTACGGAGTCTCTCCGCAGCCTGCGCAGGCGCCGGAGAACTCGAAGTAGGGAGCTGCGAACTGGCTGCCCTTGACGCTGGTCCTGGGCATGAGGTCCTTCTGCTCCACCTTCTCTACCGCGTAATCCCAGTTCTCGGCCTGGCAGAGCTCGCCTTCGAGCGGGACCATGGTGAGAGCCTTCTCCTTGGCCGGGCAGATGTCGGCGCAGTTTCCGCAGCCGAGGCAGTCGAGCACGGATACCTGCATCCTGTACTGAAGGCCGGCGAGCTCCTTGCCGGTGGCCGGCTTGGTCTCGAATCCCGCGGGAGCGGCGGCCTTCTCAGCCTCGTCGAGCAGGTAGGGTCTGATGGCGCTGTGCGGGCAGACGAAGGAGCACTGGTTGCACTGGATGCACTTGGTGACATCCCAGTGCGGGACCATGGTGGCTACTCCGCGCTTCTCATAGGCGGCGGTGCCGCTGGGGAAGGTGCCGTCCTCGATGCCGACGAAGGTGCTGACGGGCAGCTTGTCGCCTTCCTGACGGTTCATGGGGATGACTACCTTCTCGATGAACTCGGGAACTTCCTTCTTGCCTTCGGCAGCGGGAGCGTCCTCGGCGGTCTTCCAGGACTCGGGAACGGCTACCTTGTGCAGGGCGTCGGTGCCGGCGTCAACGGCCTTCCAGTTCATCTCGACTACGTCCTGGCCCTTCTTGCCGTAGGACTTGACGATGGAATCCTTCAGATACTTGATGGCGTCGTCCATGGGGATGACGTCGGCCAGCTTGAAGAACGCGGTCTGGCAGATCATGTTGATCCTGCCGCCGAGTCCGATCTCTCTGGCGATCTTGACGGCGTCGATGGTGTAGAACTGGATATCGTTGTTGGCGATATATCTCTTCATGTAGGCGGGGAGCTCCTTGTCCAGCTCTTCATCGGTCCAGCCGGTGTTGAGGAGGAAGTTTCCGCCCTTCTTGAGTCCGTCGAGCACGTTGTAGCTGTGGACGTAGGCCTGGTTGTGGCAGGCTACGTAGTCGGCCTCGGTGATCAGGTAGGTGGACTTGATCTTGTTCTTTCCGAATCTCAGGTGGGAAACGGTGATTCCGCCGGACTTCTTGGAGTCATAGCTGAAGTAGCCCTGAGCGTAGAGATCGGTCTCGTCGCCGATGATCTTGATGGCCTGCTTGTTGGCGCCTACGGTTCCGTCGGAGCCGAGACCCCAGAACTTGCAGCGGACGGTGCCTTCCGGCTCGGTGGCGATGTCGACGGTCTCGAGGGAGCTGCCGTAAACGTCGTCGTAGATGCCGAGGGTGAAGTGATCCTTGGGCTCAGCCTGCTTGAGGTTGTTGTATACCGCGACGATCATGCCGGGGGTGGTGTCCTTGGAGCCGAGTCCGTATCTGCCCGCGAATACCTCGGGAGCGTTCTTCTCGCCGTAGAACATGGCCTTGATGTCGAGATAGAGCGGATCGCCCTGGGAGCCGGGCTCCTTGGTCCTGTCGAGGACGGCGATCTTCTTTACGGTCTTGGGCATGACGGCCTTGAGATACTCGGGAGCCCACGGTCTGTAGAGCCTGACCTTGATGAGTCCGTACTTCTCGCCGGCGGCGTTCTGCTTCTCGATGACTTCTTCGATAGTCTCGCAGACGGAGCCCATGGCGATGATGATGTTCTCGGCGTCGGGAGCTCCGACGTAATCGAAGAGGTGATACTCTCTGCCGATTTCGGCGCTGATCTTCTCCATGTAGTCGGCTACGATGGCGGGGAGCTCATTGTAGTACTTCTGGGAAGCTTCCTTGGCCTGGAAGAAGATGTCGGGGTTCTGAGCGGTTCCGCGGATGACGGGGTGCTCGGAGTTGAGAGCGTGAGCCCTGAACTCCTCGACAGCCTTCATGTCGATGAGCTTCTTGAATACGGAGTAGTCGATCTGCTCGATCTTCTGGACTTCGTGAGAGGTCCTGAATCCGTCGAAGAAGTGGATGAAGGGAACCTTGCCCTTGATGGCGGAAAGGTGGGCTACGCCGCCGAGGTCCATGGCCTCCTGAACGGAGGAGGAGCACAGCATGGCAAAGCCGGTCTGACGGCAGGCCATGACGTCGCTGTGGTCGCCGAAGATGTTCAGAGCGTGAGCGGCAAGGGTTCTGGCGGAAACGTGGAACACGCCCGGAAGGAGCTCGCCGGCGATCTTGTACATGTTCGGGATCATCAGGAGCAGACCCTGAGAAGCGGTGTAGGTGGTGGTCAGAGCGCCGGAAGCGAGGGATCCGTGAACAGCGCCCGCGGCGCCGCCCTCAGACTGCATCTCGACGACCCTTACCTGCTGGCCGAAGATGTTCTTCTCTCCTCTGGCTGACATCTCGTCGACGGTCTCAGCCATGGGAGAAGACGGGGTGATGGGGAAGATAGCAGCAACGTCGGTGAATGCGTAGGACACATACGCCGCAGCGGTGTTGCCATCCATGGTTTTGAATTTCTTTGCCATGTCTTTCTCTCCTTAAAAATACATAACCAAGCAAATGCATTGCTATTTTTAGCCTTGAAAATTATATCTCATAGAAGAGGAGTTATCAATAAAAATCGGGGGCGTATCTCCAAAAATGAAGACACGCCTCCGCACATTCGATATACGCGCGCTCAGAGCCGACCGAGCAGCTCCAAAACCGGCTGCTTAAGTATGGGGGCGGCCTTCTTAAGCTCGAAGACCGGGCTCGCCGAGTATTCCGCCCTGTATATGAGCTCGGCCGGCAGCGCGGGGATCTCCGACCAGTCCGCGGTCCCGAGCAGCTCCCTGAGCTCTCCCCTGTACACTCCGGGGTTCATGCGGTTGACAGCGATGATGCCGTCCGGAAAGTCAAGTCTGAAGCGCCCTATGGCGGAAAAGCACGAGGCGAGCTTGGATGGGAGCGGATCCACCACGAGCACCCGGCGCTCCGCGGCAGCCAGCACCTGAAAGCCGAGCTCCTCCGGAAGCCCCGAGCAGCAGAGCACGCAGCTCTCCCCCGGGACGCTGTGCGCCGCCCGCATCAGCTCAGCCTCTCCGAGCTCCCTGCCGTTTCTCCTCCTGGCGAGCAGGCGGATCCCGTAGAGCCGGTTGTCTACGTCCCCCACTCCCTTCATCTCCGTGAGCTCATCCTCATATGCCCTGAAGCCTCCCGCCCCGAAGCGGGCGTCCAGGTCCAGCGCCGCGTAGAGCTTGCCGGGGCCGAGCTCTATGAGAGAGACCTCCCCTCCGCCCGCGCCTTCGAGCGTCATGCCCCACGCGAGCGCCAGGGACACGAAGGCGGCTCCGCTTCCCGGGCAGGCGCCGTACACGGCGACGCGCTTTCTCGCCCGCCTTTCTCTCTTTCGTCTGAACATCATAAAATCCCCCCTTACGGGAGGATTTTACAGTATTTTACATTTTCGGTCAAGCGCCGCCCAGGGCGGAGACTGAGTGCGTCGGTCTCAGCCGGAGCATCCCCTTTCCGCAGAAGCCGGATGCCGCTTAGGGAGCGGCGTGGAGCTTGACGGTGGTGACGAGGGCGGAAGCCGCGTCGGCTATGCCGGCGGCGTCGATCCCGTACTCCCTGAAGAGCTCGGCCGGCTTTCCGGACTGTCCGAAGCGGTCCTGGGCGCCGAGGGTCTTGACCCTGCAGCCGATGCCGTGCTTTACCAGAGTCTCTGCGACGGCGCTTCCGATGCCGCCGGTCACGAAGTGATCCTCGACGGTCACGATACACTCGGAGCTTCTGGCGGCCTTGAGCACAGCCTCCTCGTCGAAGGGCTTAACGGTGTGCATGTCGAGCACTCCGGCGCTGATGCCGTCCTCGGCGAGAGCGTCGGCGGCGGCGAGAGCCTGATCGAGCACGCAGCCGCTGGAGATGATGGTGACGTCAGAGCCCTCTCTGAGCCAGACGGCCTTGCCGATCCTGATGTCGGCGTCCTCGGGATAGACCACGGGGACGGCCGCCCTTCCGAGGCGTATGTACACGGGGCCCTGCATCTCGGCGGCAAGCCTGAGCAGCTTCCTCGCGGATACGTCATCGGCGGGATCGAGCACGGTCATGCCGGGAAGCCCCCTCATCAGAGAGATGTCCTCGAGGCACTGGTGGCTCGCTCCGTCCTCACCGACGGAGAGCCCGGCGTGAGTGGCGCAGATCTTGACGTTGGCGCCGGTGTAGGCGATGGAGTTCCTGACGATCTCGTAAGCCCTTCCGACCGCGAACATCGCGAAGGTGGACGCGAATGCGATCTTTCCGGAGAGCGCGAGGCCGGTGGCCATGCCCATGAGGTCGGCCTCGGCTATGCCCGCGTTGAAGAACCTCTCGGGGAAGGCCTTCTTGAACTCGCCGCTCTTGGTTGATCCGGAGAGGTCGGCGTCGAGTACTACCATGTTGGGGAATTCGGCTCCGAGCTCCTTAAGAGCCCTGCCGTAGCTGTCTCTTGTAGCGATCTTGTCAGCCATTACAGTACACCTCCCAGTTCCTCCATGGCGAGGCGCGCCTGCTCCTCGTTGGGAGCCTTGCCGTGCCAGCCGGCGTTATCGGTCATGAAGCTCACGCCCTGTCCCTTGTGGGTCTCGGCGACTATGACGGTCGGCTTGCCCTTGCACTCCTTCGCGGCGGCGAAGGCGTCCACGATCTGAGCCATGTCGTGCCCGTCGATGCAGATGACGTTCCAGCCGAATGCCCTGAACTTCTCGTCTATAGGCATCACCTTCATGACGTCGTCGTTCTTTCCGTCGATCTGAAGCCCGTTGTGGTCGACCACGGCGCAGAGATCGTCAAGCCCGTAGTGGGCAGCTGCCATAGCGGCCTCCCATACGAGGCCTTCCTGAAGCTCGCCGTCTCCGAGGAGGGCATATACCCTGCCCTTGCCGTCCATCTTGGAGGCGATAGCCATTCCGACGGCGACGGAAATGCCCTGGCCGAGGGATCCTGTGGACATGTCGAGGCCGGGCAGCCTGTTCATCGAGGGGTGGCCCTGCAGGCGGCTTCCGGTCCTCCTCAGGGTGAGCAGCTCCTCTCGGGGGAAATAGCCCCTCTCAGCCAGCGCGGCGTAGAGAGCCGGGGCGGCGTGGCCCTTCGACAGGACGAACCTGTCGCGGCCGGGCTTGTTGGGATCCTCGGGGTCGATGTCCATGACCTCGAAGTAGAGCGCCGTGACGATGTCCGCAGCGGAGAGAGACCCGCCCGGATGTCCGGAGTTGGCGCTGTAGATCTCGCGGATGATGTCCTGACGGATCACCCGCGCGGTGTCGATGAGTTTACTTATCTCCATCTTTCCTCCCGTGCAATAGCACCTTTATGAGAAACAGCGGCAGAGCCGCGGTGCGGCCTATCCTCTTAGGCTCCTGCTTGAGCCTGAAAAGCCATTCGAGTCCGTGGTCCCTGTAGAACTCCGGAGCCCTCTCCAGAGTCCCCGACCACACGTCGAAGCAGCCCCCTACTCCTATGGCGGCCTTCACTCCGAGCGATTCCCTGTGGGCGTACATGAACCTCTCCTGCTTGGGGGAGCCGAGCGCAACGAGCAGGAAGTCGGCCCCCGAGGACCTGATCTCCTCCGCTATCTCCTCCTCCTGCTCCGGCTTGAAATATCCGTCGCGGCAGCCCGCGCAGACCAGACCGGGAAGCTGCCCGCAGAGCTTCTCCGCCGCCTTCTCGGCGATGCCCGGCTTGGCGCCGAGGAAGTACGCGCTTCCGCCCCTCTCCGCGAGCAGGCCAAGAGCGGCGTAGCTGAAATCCACGCCGGTGACCCTCTCCTTCAGGGGCTTTCCGATGATCTTCGACGCGTGGACCAGGCCTATCCCGTCGGGGATGACCATGTCGGCGCGCTCAATGATCTCCGCGAGCCCGGGGTCCTTCGTGGCGTTGAGCACGATCTCCGAGTTCGGGGTAACTATGATACGGCAGTCCTCGCCGTTCAGAAAGCTCTCGAAGCGCGCGAGCGCGCCCTCCATGTCGAGCCTGTCGACGGGGATGCCGAGTATTCGCATCTGTTCTCTGGACATCGGTACCTGGCGCCCGCCTTACTCTATGGCGTAGCCGCCCTTGACCATCACGTAGCAGTGGGTGCTGCAGCTGATGCCGCGCCCGTCCGCCCTCGGGATGATGAGCATGTGGTTCTTTACGACGTTCTCGCCCGACTTGAGGTCGAGCCCTGAGGTCAGGTCGGTGATGCCGTCGGCTCCGTTGTCTATGGCGACCGCGGTCCCGGCCCTGAGTATCATCTCCGTGCCCATCTCTCCGATGAGCCTGCCGCCCTCGGGGACCTCCACGACCGTGAAGACCAGAGGAGCAGTCGCGCCCTGATCCGAAGAAGACTTCTCCGGCGCGTCCACGATGGGATCGTCGTCATCTCTCTTAGAAGGCTTGGTAGAGGTCTGGGTCTTGCCCTCCGCGGGCTCAAGAGCCGTGAGCCTCCCGTCGATCCCGTCGAGCCTTATCGACATGATCTCCATGCTCTCCTTGAGCTCCTCCTTGGCGGAGCTGATCTGATCCGAGACGTAGCTCCTGGTGACCACGGGATCGTCGGCGCTGCCGGGCACCGCGCCCTCTCCGTAAGCGGACATGGGCTCGGCCGCCTTCAGGGCGAAGGCTCCCGCCAGTATGACCGCCATGCAGCATATTACCGCCGCTGTTTTCTTTATCATAAGGATATCTTCCTTTCTGCATTCTTAACTGACCGCCCGGAGCGCCCCGTGCGGCGAATCATTATATATTTTTGTGTCTGTCCCTGTCAAATCTTTCGAAAGTCCACGCTTTGTGTTATATTATTCGGGTATCATGACCCAAATAAACTTATCCGCGTTTTACTTTTCAAGAGGTAGAAGAATGGCAGACAAGAAAGAACTCATCATCAAGAGCGTCGAGAAGCACAGACAGCTCACCTTCGACGCCGAAAGATTCATCTGGAAGCATCCCCAGACCGGATACACCGAGTGGACCGCCAACGAGTATCTGATCGAGAAGTTCGAGGCGCTCGGATACGAGCTCGTAAGAGCCGATCAGGATCCGAAGTTCGGCAAGATCCCCGGCTTCTACACCGACATCGTAACCGGCAAGCCCGGCCCGACCCTCGCCATCATGGGCGAGCTCGACGCTCTGGACATCGCCAACCACCCCGAATCCGTCAACGGAATGTGCCACTCCTGCGGCCACAACGCCCAGGCAGCCAGCATGCTCGGCATGGCCGCGGCCCTCAAGGAACCCGGAATGCTCGACGGGCTCTGCGGCACCATCAGGCTCATGCTCGTCCCCGCCGAGGAGATGATCCAGCTCGCGTTCCGCAGCGGCCTCATCAAGGAAGGCACCATCAGCTACATGGGCGGCAAGGTCGAGTTCATGCACAGAGGCTACTTCGACGGAGTCGACATGGCGATGATGGTACACCAGAGCAGCAGCGACAAGCCCGTGGACTTCACCTGCGGACTCGGTAACAACGGCTGCATGGCCAAGACCATCACCTACAAGGGCAAGTCCTCCCACGCCGGCGGAGCCCCGCACATGGGCATCAACGCCCAGTATGCCGCCATGCTCGGCCTCCAGGCCTGCAACGACCTGAGGGAGACCCTCCAGGAGAAGGATACCATCCGCTTCCACCCGATCCTCAAGGGAGCCAACTGCGCGGTCAACATCATCCCCGACGAGATGGTGATCGAGAGCTACGTGCGCGGCAGGAGCATCGAGGCGATGAAGCGCGAGAACCTCAAGTTCAACAGAGCTCTCGCGGGCGCCGCCGCCGCGATGGGCTGCAAGCTCAATATCAACGACAAGCCCGGCTACTCCCCCGAGATCCACGACAAGATGTTCATGCAGCTCGTGGAGGAGACCTGCGGCGAGCTCGTCGGCAAGGAAAGAGTCGCCTTCGACTACGACGCCTGGAGCACCGGCTCCTCCGACTTCGGCGACCTAACCTGCGTGATGCCCGGAGTCCAGTTCCAGACCACCGGAGCGACCGGCACCGGCCACGGCATCGACTACATCCTCGCCGATCCCGAGAGGCTGTGTATCAACGGCATCAAGGCTCAGCTCCTCGTCGCCGAGAAGCTGCTCAAGGACGACGCCGCCTGCGCCAAGGCGATCATCGACCAGTACGAGCCCCGCTATGCCTCCATCAAGGACTTCTTCGACGACATCTCCGCGCTCGACATGGAGAAGGACGTCGTGAGCTACGAAGAGGACGGCAGCGTCAGACTCTGCTTCAAGAAGTAAGGCTCAAGCGTTAAAGCAAACCAAGACCCCGCGGGGAGATATCCCTGCGGGGTCTTTTTACAGCTGCGTTTGCTTTCGCGGGAAACAGCCCCGCGTCCTTAGGCGAGGAAGCCCTTGGCCCACTTTTTGAGCTCAGACTCAGAGGCGGAGGCGGGGAACCTCTTTCCCTCCTCGACCACGGCGCCCGGTACGAGCTCCTGCATTATCTTCGAGGAATCGCCCATGCCGCTGCTCCCCGAGGTCGCGAACGGGACGACGGTCTTGCCCGCAAAGTCATAGCTTTCAAGGAAGGTATCGATTATGGACGGCTCCCTGTACCACCAGATCGGGAAGCCGACGAACACCACGTCGAAGGAGGCGACGTCGGCCGGAGCGCTCCCGATCGCGGGGCGGCTCGATCTGTCGTTCATCTCCACGGAGCTTCTGCTCTGCCTGTCTCTCCAGTCGAGATCCGCCTTCGTATATGGGGTCTCCGGCGCGATCTCGTAAAGATCCGCTCCTATGGCGCCGGCGAGACGCCCGGCGAGCTTCGCGGTGACACCGCTGGCGCTGAAATACGCGACAAGCGCTTTCTTCATAGTAATTTCTCCTTTCACTATAGGCTGTCTATGATATGCGCCATGAACCTGGCGAGCTTTGTCAGATCCTTGGCGTCCACGGAATCATCCCCGTTCACGTTGGAGTTTGCCAGCGCCCTGTCGTCGCTCAGGATCTGTATACCGGCGACGTGCCTGGCAAGCGCCGTCAGATCCTTCGAGTCGACAGTCCCGTCGAGGTTGACATCTCCAAGCGTTATGTCAGGTTCCACGGGGAGAGCGGGGATAGATCTTCCGTACCTCACGTCTCCGCAGTAGATGCAGAATTGATCTCCGGTATAGCCCCTGACTCCGGGCCCGGGCTCGCAGGACTCCCTGAGTCCCTCGTCCAGCAGAGACTGCTTATATGACGGGTCGGCGTCGTCTACCAGCACCCACATGTGCAGCTTGGGACTGTAATGTCCCGTCTCGAGGAGCTCGCCGCAGTACGGGCATACCAGGTCGCCGCTGTAGCAGCCGCGCGAGAAGATGTCGTCGCAGTAGACATCCTCGGCCGCGTGAATGATATACACCGGCACGTCGTATCCGCTCCTGGTGTTGTAGATTATATCTCCGTCGGAATTGCGCGCGTAGACGTTCTCCTCGGCGGGGACGGGTTCTCCGTGGCCGGTCGGGGCGACGTAACGGCCATGTTCCATGACGTGACCGCAGATGCCGCAGCCCGTGTCGCCCGTGTAGCCGTCGGTCTCGCAGCCGGCTTCGATCTCGCCCGCAGTCTCCCAAGAGCTCTCGGGATGGCTGCATTCGGTATATGTGAGGGCGACTTCTATCGGATTCGACTTATAATCCCTTGTGGCGCCGTTCAGTTTCGGATCCTTGCCCGACTTCGGCACCTGGAAAACGAAGACAGTCTCGGAACCGGAGCTTTCCGGGGCAACGCGAATAGTTTCCGTCAGATCGTACTGCGTTTCCTGACCGCTCCTTGTAAGGTCATAGTGTATGCGGGCAATAGCAGCCCTGGGCTTCTTCCCGTCGATCTTATACGGAGTAATCGTGACGGTCGCTCCCTCCCCGGCGAAATCGGTATCGCAGCTTCCGTCGCTCACATTCACGGGATGGGTGTGCAGCTCGTAATAGGTCTTGGACCAGGTCTTCTGCGCGGCGCAGACTTCGCATTCCTGATACGCGCCTCCGGGACGGTTCGCATTGGGATTATTTACTATATGCCAGCGACCCCATTTGTGCTCCTCCCTGAGGGTGAAGTCGCAGCCTTCGACGGCGCAGTCCATG